>JAQTNJ010000184.1 GCA_028713955.1 Syntrophorhabdaceae bacterium | reverse complement strand
TGGTTGCCATTGGTGAAGCCCTTAAAGTAGAACCTTTGATCGAAGGGCTGAAGGACAAAGACCCGGGTATCCGGGAATCCGCGTCTAAGGCGCTTGTTGAGATCGGTGAGCCTGCGGTAGAGCCCTTACTAAGATTGCTGGGTGACAAAGATCCAAATGTCCGGGAATCTGCAGCGAAAGCACTGTGTGAGATCGGTGAGCCTGCGGTAGAGCCTCTGATCCTTTCGTTGTGGGATGATGAAGAAGATGTCCTTAAAACCGTGTCAGAGATATTAGATAAGATAGATACCAACTGGGTTTCAAGAAAAGATACGTCAAAAAGATATCTGCGATACTTTTCAGAAGCGTTAAATAAAGGGAATACGCCTGTTAAACTCTATATAATAGGTGTCCTTGAAAAAATAGGCGACTTTGGTGTACCGGAATTGCTCGCAAAAGCATTGGAGGACAGGGACAGGGACGTTCGGCTGCGTGCGGCAAAAGCCCTTAAGAGAATTAAAGTTTAAGGAACACTGATATCAGACAATCCCGTATAAACATTATTTCTACTTCTGCTTTCTAATGTCTTTCACTATCACTATTCACGCTTCATGAGGAACAGGTTTTATGTCAGTTCCTTCTCGATAGCCCTTTTGATGAAATAATTCAGCGATATCCCTTTTGTAGTAGCCTTCTCAAGCGCCTTCATATGCAGATCCGGCGGGATACGGACATTAAAACTGCCTTTGCATGATTTTAACGGTTCTTTCCCTGCTTCTTTGCAGAGAAGAATATAATCTTCCACAGCCCCCGTAAAGGCCTTTTTCAATTCCTGCACACTTTTACCTTCAAAGGTGATGAGATCATTTACTCCTTCGATCCTGCCATGAAATACCTCATCGACGGCGCTATAATGTACCGAGCCAATGAAGCCTTTGTGTGTTATAATGTCTTTCATTGCACTATCCCCTGTTTTTTGAGTTCTTCAAGAACATCATCAAGCTGATACTGTTTAAGCTCGGAATGAGGGTGTGGTTTGTGCAGCCTGATAATATGCCGTGTCTTGTAATTTATAAATGCAACCCTCGATCCTGATGCCTTGCCTGTTTTTGCCTCCTCATATCCGTATGTCGATAAAAATCGTTTTAACTCGCTGTAAGTAAAATCCGTTGGCTTAGATAAAAACCGCTTCAGAAGCTTATCAGCTTTGCTCATAATTATTTTATTATAGCATATATTACACGATATGCAACTATTAATGTGTTGCAACACACAGAAAAAACCCTTGATAATAAGGCAATTTCCTTTATAATCGAATATATGGGGGAGTGTTAGATACGGGGAACGGGTTTTAAAACATGAAAACCTTATTTGAAGGGAAAAAATTATATGCCTTAATAATTGTGTTTTTCTTTATTATTACCTTTTTCATCGTATTTAACATCATACACAACCACTATAAGTATGTAGTAAAGAATACAATCGCTGAAAATACATTAAAGGCGCGTTTCTTCTCCTTGCTCATATTTGAGCATCAGAAGGCAACTATCGGTATCCTGGAATCCTATGCACAACGTTCGTCCTTTATTAATGTGGTAAAGAAGAAGGATTTCAATAACGCCATCTCTCACCTGAAATCCTTAAGCAAGCACTATAATGAAATCGATATCCTCTTTCTCACTGACCAATATGGAACCGTCTGGGCAAATTACCCGGTGGACAAAACAGGATTTGGTAAGAACCTTGCCTACCGTGACTGGTATAAAGGGGTAAGCAAGAAATGGAGACCCTATATTTCTACAGTATTCCGTTTGATTGTCCTGGAAAAAGATCTTGCTGTTGCCGTATCGGTACCGGTATTCGACAGAAATGGTAAGGTCATCGGGATACTTGGCAGCACCCAGCGTGCCCCCTTCCTCGCCACCTTCATCAACGGAAATATAACAAATCCCGAAAAAAGTATTACCCTCCTCGACCAGAAAGGGAACATCATATTCAGTAATTCTATTCTCTATCAGGAGAACATAACGAAATATCCTGACGCGCGCGTGCTGGAAAAAGCAGTTGCCGGAGTCTTTATTAATATGGATATTGCAGATGCAAAAGACAAGGGCAGCATCTCCTATGTATCCATTACACCTGTAAAGGGGATTGGCTGGTCAGTTATTGTTGGGCAGGAGAAAGACACAATCCTGAAGTCATTATACGGGTATTTCATCCGCTCCGCAGTTACAGGCTTCACCATATTCCTCTTCCTTGCAGTCTCTTTGCTCTATTTCAGGAGAGAGTACAAATACAGGAAAACAAAAGAGCTCCTCCAGGCAGAGGAAAAATACCGGAATATCTTCAATGATGCGATTCTCGGGATCTATCAGACAACCCCCGAGGGACGCTTTCTCAGTGCCAATCCTGCCCTTGCCCGGTTGTGTGGGTATGACACACCGGAAGAATTAACCAATTGCGTGACTGACCTTGCAACTCAGATATACGTCAATCCTGAAGATAGAGAAACCTTTAAAGGAATCCTCTCCAGGGAAGGAGTGGTCGAAAAGTTCGAGACCCGGCTTTGCAAAAAAAGTGGAGAGATAATCTGGGTTTCAATCAATGCCCATATTATAAAGGATGGACAAGGTAATATAACACATTACGAGGGTACAATTGAGGACATCACCGAGCGCAAGCGGGCAGAGGAGGCGCTGCGGGAGAACGAGGATAACTTCCGCCGTTCTCTGGACGACTCCCCGTTGGGGGTGCGCATTGTGACCATAGAAGGTGAGACCATTTATGCCAACCAGGCTATTCTGGATATCTATGGCTACGACAGCGTTGAGGAACTGAGAACAACCCCCGTCAAGAATCGCTATACGCCGCAGAGCTATGCAGAGTTTCAGATACGAATGAAGAAAAGACGACAAGGTAAGTATGACCCGTCCGAATATGGAATAAACATCGTAAAGAAAAATGGTGAAGTCCGCTATCTCCTGGTCTTCCGCAAGGAAATACTCTGGAACGGCGAAAGGCAATTTCAGACAATATACCAGGACATCACCGAGCGCAAGCGGGCAGAGGAGGCGCTGAGGGAGAACGAGGAGCGTTTGCGAACGATTGTTGAGGCGAGTCTGGACGCCATCATCGCCGTGAACGCCGAGGGGCAGCTCGTTCTTTTCAACAGCGCTGCCCAGGAGTTATTCCAGTATTCCGAAGAAGAAGCTTTGAATCAACCGGCCAACATCCTGCTGCGGGAGGAGATAGGCAAAATCCATCAAGAAAGGTTGAAGAGGTTTTTGAACACGGGCGTTGGACAATGTGGTCACATCGGAAGACGAACGGAAAAGCTCTTTCGCCGTAAGGATGGCTCCCTGTTTGAGGCCGAAGTCTCCATGTCGGGGGGCCGCCTTGATGGGCTGCGCTTGGTGGTCCTTGCGATTCACGACATTACCTCCCGCAAGCAGACAGAAAAAGCACTTCAAGAGAGCGAAATAAAATACCGCAATATCTTCAATGATGCGATTCTCGGAATCTACCAAACCACACCCGAGGGACGCATTCTAAACGCTAATCCTGCCCTTGTAAAGATGTATGGCTATGATACATCTGAAGAATTAATCAATGATGTAACTGCAACTCAGATGTACGTTAATCCTGAAGATAGAGAAATCTTTAAAAGAATCTTGTCAAAGGAAGGGGCGGTAGAAAAGTTCGAGGTACCGTTTCGGAAAACCCCAACCCATGAAAGTGGAGAGATATTCTGGGTTTCAATCAATGCCCATATTGTAAAGGATGGACAAGGTAATATAACACATTACGAGGGTACAATTGAGGACATCACCGAGCGCAAGCGGGTAGAGGAGGCGTTGAGGAAAAACCAGGAACAACTGAGAGATGCCCATCGACTGGCACATATAGGCATCTGGAATTGGATCGCTGACACAGACACCGTCACCTGGACAGAGGAGCTTTACCGTATCGTAGGCCTCGACCCGATGATTACAGCACCCACATATGCAGAACACCCCAACATTTATACCCCAGAAAGCTGGGATCGTCTGAAAGTAGCCGTCGAAAAAACACTGGAAACCGGTGCACCTCATCAGCTTGAGCTGGAACTAATCCGCCCGGACGGTACCACCCGATGGGTGAACACCTTTGGCGGCGCCACGTATGACAACCATGGACGGATCACGGGGCTTCGCGGTACGGTGCAGGACATCACCGAACGCAAGCTGGTGGAGAAGATGCTGGCAAAGAGCAGGGCCCTCCTCATAGAAGCTCAAGGAATGGCACATATTGGCCACTGGGAACTCGATACGTCCACCATGACAACCACATGGTCTGAGGAAATCTTCCACATATTTAGTCTTGACCCTGAAGAGGGCGAACCTTCCTTCGAAGCGCACCAGAAGGTTATCCACACCGATGACTGGGGTATCCTTAACAATGCAATGACAACAACAATTGTTGAAGGAATCCCCTTCGATATTGTGTTCCGGATACTTCGTCCAGATAAAACTATCCGATGGATGCACGCGATAGGATATCCAAAAAAGGACAGCGAAGGCAGAATTGTAAGCGTTTTTGGAACAGCCCAGGATATTACCGATATGAGATTAATCGAAGAGGCGCTACGGGAGAGAGAAGAGCACTATAGAATCCTCACTGAAAAGAACATTGCGGGTATATACCTCATCCAGGATGGATTGTTCAGATATGTAAACCCCACATTCTGTAGCATTTACGGGTATACCGGGAATGAGTTAGTTGATAAACTAAGTCCCCTGGATCTTGTTGTTGAGGAAGAGAGAGAGTTTGCCAATGATAGGATTCAGCAGCGCCTGTCAGGAGAGAAAGAGTCTGACCAATTCTCCATGAGGATCAGGAGGAAGGATGGTGAGATCCGCCTTCTTGAGATGTTTAGCTCGTATGCACTGTATGCAGGGAAACCTGCTGTTCTTGGGACCTGTATTGATATGACGGAGGCAAGGAGGGCCAATGAGGCGATAAAAAGATCACAAAAAGAGCTCCGGGCTCTTACTGCTTATCTTCAGAATATACGGGAAGAGGAGAGGACACAAATCGCCCGGGAGATCCACGATGAGCTTGGTCAGTCACTGACAGGCATCAAGATAGATATCTCCTGGCTCAAGAAAAAACTTAGTAATATAGTGGAACCGGCAGATCCCATACAGGCAAAGATTGATTCCCTCCTGACGTTGACTGAATCCACGATTGCAGTAACCCGTGAGCTCTCCCTCAGTCTGAGGCCCGGCATCCTTGACGATCTGGGTCTTGTGGTTGCAATCAACTGGCAGTTGAAGAGATTCCAGGAGAAGGCAGGGATTATCTGTATGCTCCAAACAGACGTAGCAGAGATAACAATCCCCACAGACTACGCTACTGCGCTGTTCCGTATATCCCAGGAATGTCTGACCAATATATCACGATATGCCAATGCCACAAAGGTGAAGATTGCACTTACGAAAGAGGGAGAAAACCTTGTTCTCGAGATAGAAGACAACGGCAAAGGCATTACAACGGAACAGATAAGAAACCCGCTTTCATTGGGCATACTGGGTATGAGGGAGAGGATTAAGAATCTCAAGGGCAAGTTCCACATCAGTGGCGCACCGGGGAAAGGAACGAAGGTAAGGGTGGAGTTGCCGATGAAATGAAACATGAAATTTGCGATTTGCGATTGCCAATTTGCAATTGAGATACCAGAAGGGATTTGTAATTGCCGATTTGCGATTTGCGATTTAAGATTGGACAAAACCTGTGATTCATTACTGGGTTAAGGGAGTGTGTGTTACGAATATACTTCTTCGTGGGGCCCAAAAGTGAAAAATATAATGGTGTTTGAATCCGTTTTCATACATATTTTTTGTGAACAGCCAACAAAACTTTTAAATTTCCTTGCCCTGCATTCTTCACACACTGAGAATATTACCCTGAATGATTTTGTAATTCTTGCTGAGCGCAATCCTTTGAGCTCCCCGATAAGCAATTCACTTTTACAATATGTATATGGATTTTTTGATAGCAGCATTATCTTGTTTTTAAGTGTTTTTTTAAGATGTCTGTATTTTTTGGATTGCTTGAGAAATTCAGGGGTAAAATATGTTTTATAGATTTTCAAAAACCTCTTCAAAAGTTAACATCTTTGTTCCTTTTTTCAGTTGTTTTTGCGCTCTTCTGATGGATTGGAATAACTCCCTATTTGACATTATATGTAAAGTTTCATTTATCTTTTGCCAGTCCGCCAGGCTTAAAACAACAGATTTTGTTTTGCCTTCCGGTGTCGTAATAAATTCAATACTCTGGAGCTCGATTGTTTGTGCCATAATGAATTCCCTTTCTTTTTTAAGAATAATCAATATATTATCAAGTGTCAATGGAAAAGGTTTTTATACATGAAAAAGGATTTGAAAAATCAGCTATCGGAAATCGCAAATGACAAGGTT
>JAQTNJ010000183.1 GCA_028713955.1 Syntrophorhabdaceae bacterium | reverse complement strand
AGGCAGACGATGATAGAAAGTCTTTTGAAGATGCCTATAATGCCGTGAGAACAATATACCAGTTTACTGAGAACCACATCTTCTGGGTAGAGAACTGGTTCCATACGATATGGTTTGATAAGGTAAGGAAGTTCGGAAATCTGCTGGCACAGTATAATGTATTGAAAAAGACGGACGACATCTTTCTCTTCAATAGATTTGAAGTACCTATACTTCTCGAGGACCTGGTGACCTCCTGGGCATTGGGTGTGGGTGCACCTACGAGAAGTAAATACTGGATGGAGAAAGCGGAGAAGAGAGAAAAGATACTTGAGGCTGCTGCAAAATGGGCGCCTGTACCCGGACTTGGAGTACCACCCGAAGAGGTATCAGAGCCATTTACCGTTATGCTGTGGGGTATAACCAGCGACACGGTTGAAGAGTGGCTGAAGGGTGCGGATCTATCTGCAAACGAAATAAAAGGGTTTGCATCATCAGCAGGGATTGTTGAAGGACCTGCAAGGGTAATCAAACTATCCAAAGACATTGTTGAACTCAAGCCCGGCGAGATATTAGTTTGTCCGTCTACAAACCCATCATGGGCACCGGTCTTTACAAAGATAAAGGCTGCCGTGACCGACATCGGAGGGCTTACATGTCATGCTTCCATAGTTTCGAGGGAGTATGGTTTGCCTTCTGTAACAGGCACCGGAGTTGCGACCTCCATGATTAAGACAGGTGACATATTAAAGGTTGATGGCACTAATGGTACTGTAACAATAGTGAAAAGAGCAGGAGCTTAAAGGTACAGTTGTTGACCGGGGGTACAATATCCGTATCCCCGGTGTTTATGGGTGTTTTTGTTAATAATGGGGAAAGAAAGGGGATATTTTTAATAAGGAGGAATTATCGTTGTTTATTGCAGCGGCATAGTAGTATGAAGTTCTAGGGGAGATAAAAAGGGGGTACATTACATGAATCAGAAAGGAGAAATCAAACAGCCTTTATTGGGGATTCTGGGAACGGTGGTTGTATTTTTCATTGCCTTTGGGATTATCACCTGGTTTAAACCGGAGACGTTTATCCCCTGGGCAGGCGAGCTGGCCATGTGCTTCATACCATTTTCCATCATCATAGGTATGGTATGGCAGACCAACTACCCGGCGCCGGCGGCGAAATTAGAGCAACCCCTGAAGGGGCTGTATCTTTTATTATTCAATATGATTGTCGGGTCTCTTGTCGCCGCATGGTCGATCAAGACCGTGGGAGGCTTTGTGGTGCCCCCCACACCGCCTCTCATATTTTTCACGATCATGACAGTGATTATGACGTTTTGGTGCGTTGTTGTGTGGGGATGCTGGCCGGCAGTGGGCATTAAAGGCGACCACCCCGCATTCGCGGGTTTTGGTACGCTTATTGTTTCTTATGCAGTGGCCTTTATACTTTACAAGACATGTTTCAACTTTGATTTCATGAAGGGTGCACCTTTCTATGCTGCTGTAATGCCCCCAAGCGGAGCTTTTAACGCCTTCTCGAGTTTAGCCTTCTTTCTCACGGGCCTTGCCGTGATTCTGGCATGGGTGGAGCTCGACTTCTGGCCATTAAGCCTTATTCCGCCGAAGGCCCCTGCATTCGGTAAACAACCCATCTGGGGTATCGTGGTCAGCATAGTAGTATGCATCGTCGCGTATATAATCAAATGGATTTTCGTAGACAATATGGGAATGGACGTGTTTGTATACACCCTTAAAGTCCCTATCTGTATAATTTTTGGGGAGTTCATTATGCTTCTTCTTATGCAGACTTCCCCGGTGCAGACCGTGAAACAACCCGGGAAGGGGATCATCCTGATCATCCTCAATATTATTCTCGCAGTCGTGATGTACTATCTCTATCTATGGTTCAGCTTCCTCATCGCCGGTCCTCTGCCAAGTGGAGGTGCCGCCGGTTATGTGCAGGAACTCTGGATCGCGACTGCACTTCTGGGCTTTACCTTTCCTGTTATTGCCTCGTATACAGGGTTTTTCAATTTCTGGCCTTTGACTGAGCCGAAACCGCCAAAGGAGTAAAAGGGAATAAGATTGTGGATAGCTAAAAGGGCTTAAGCCCTAAAGTTAAAATAAGCTGGAAGTACGGCTACCGTATGACCGTGCTTCCAGACTTTCCTTAAGACAATAAAAAGGGGGAATTAATATGGCAGAAAAATGGATATACCGGTTACAAGAGGTTGGACAGGAGCACAACGATATTGTTGGAAAAAAATGTGCTAACCTCGGAGAGTTGACGAAGGCAGGTTTTCATGTACCACCTGGTTTTGCCTTAGGTGTGGATGCATACGACAGATTTATGAACGAAACAGAAGCCACAAAACGTATATTGAAGTATCTGGAGAACTTTAACGCTGATCCA
The DNA here is from genome assembly GCA_028713955.1 of Syntrophorhabdaceae bacterium. Classification (NCBI taxonomy): domain Bacteria; kingdom Pseudomonadati; phylum Thermodesulfobacteriota; class Syntrophorhabdia; order Syntrophorhabdales; family Syntrophorhabdaceae; species Syntrophorhabdaceae bacterium. The sequence continues at coordinate 4,097 of JAQTNJ010000183.1, read as the reverse complement.
GATGATCTGGCGGATACCCTGAAATACGAAAAGGCATCCCAGGATATAAGGGAAATCGTTGAAATGATAAAAATGCCTCCTGATATGGAGGAAACCGTAAAAAGCTACTACGCAGAATTGTGCAAGATTGCAGGATGTGAAAATATATATGTGGCTACCCGTTCTGCAGGGCCTGCAAGCCATCCCGGTCAGTATGAGACATATTTGAACGTGAGTGGAGCAGATGATGTTGTTTTTAATGTAATACGTGTATGGTCGAGCACTTTCAATCCACGCTCTATAATAGCAAGGGCAAGGCTCAATCTACCATTGCATTATGACCCGATAGGGGTGGCTGTATTGACAATGGTCGATGCAAAGGCTGCCGGAGTTATGTTTACCGTGAACCCTGTTAATGGTGATATATCGAAAGTAGCTATAGAAGGAAGTTTCGGTTTTGGTGAAGCTGTAGTTTCCGGAAATGTAACACCAGACAGGTATCTGGTTGATAAAATTGGTCTGATGATTGAAGAAAAGGTAATTTCAGATAAAGGGAGTGAATTTGTCTATAACCCGGAGACCAAAGAGATGGAATATAAAGAGCTGCCTCCGGATCAAAGGAAGAGGCAGTGTCTTGAAGATAGAGAAGTGCTGGAACTTACAAGACTCGCGAAAAAGGTTGAAGAACATTTCGGATGCCCCCAGGATGCAGAGTGGTCTATCTCAAGAAGTCTTCCATTTCCTGAGAGCATCTTTATAGTACAGGCTCGTCCCGAGAGCGTATGGGGCAAGAAAAGGAAGGAATCTGTGCTTGGTAAAAAGACCGGCTTGGAGATGCTGCTTGAAAAGGCCATGACCCCCACTAAAGTTAAGGTTTAGATATATGAAGAAACAATTACTTATCATTACTACCCTCGATACAAAAGGAAGGGAAGCTGCCTATGTAAAGGACTGCGTGGAACACCTCGGCAGTCAACCGATCCTTATGGATATAGGGACTCTTTTGAAAGCCCAAACGGATCCTCACATCACACGATACGAATTGGCAGAGGCTGCCGGATATGACCTCGACCGGCTTATCGCAGAGAGAGACCGGTCAGCGGCAGTGAGGGTTGTTCAGGAGGGCGGTGCCATTGTTGCACAACGTCTTTTCAGAGAAGGGAAACTGAACGGGGTTTTTGGCATGGGAGGCGGCACAGGTACCGCTATAGCCGCTTTTATCATGCGTTCTTTACCTTTTGGGTTACCCAAGGTTCTTGTCTCTACGGTAGCGTCGAGGGACATCAGGGAGTTTATAGAGACGAAAGACATCGTCATGTTTCATTCAGTAGCCGATATTCTCGGTTCTAATGAATTTATCCGTCATATACTCGGACAGGCAGCCCATGCCGTATGTGGAATGATGTCCTTTGGCGATACCGTAAAAAAGGGGAAACCGATGGTGGGAGTTAGCGCCTACGGCATTAATTCCGCCTGCGCGCTGAACGCCGAGCCGCTCCTTGTTAAAAGGGGATATGAGATGATCGCTTTCCATGCTAATGGGGTCGGCGGAATGGCGATGGAGGAGATGATCGAACAGGGCATGCTCATCGGCATCCTTGACCTCACTCCCCATGAACTGGCGGACGAGATCTACGGAGGATACTGCAAGGGTATAGGGCAGAAACGGTTCGAAATGGCGGGAAAGATGGGGATACCGCTGCTTTTTGCCCCTGGTGGTCTTGATAACGCCGTCTTCAGCCCCTACTACCCCATGCCGGATATCTTGAAGGGAAGAAGGACCCATGGCCACGACGTACGTTTTTGTGTTCGTATGGATAAGGACGAAATGGTAAAATTTGCGCAGATAATCGGAGAGAAGCTTAATAAGTCACAGGGACCGGTGCATGTGCTCATCCCGAAGAGGGGTTGGTCCGAGATCGATAAACCCGGCGTGGAACTCTTTGACCCTGATATTGATATGGTTTTTGTTGATCGGTTAAAGACGATTCTCAGACCAGGTATCCCTGTCGAGGAGATGGACGCTCACATAAGCGAGACGGTCTTTGCGGAGCGGGCAGTGGAGATCCTGGACAGGATGATAAAAAAGATAGATAAGAACTTATAGATGAGATAAGATAGCTGGATGGATTTTTTCGATATTTCAGAGAAGAAGGGGTCTTTTGAGATATCGGCGCGTACCATGCTGGTCGGCGACGATATCCTTGTTATCCTCACAGGCGGTCGCGCCCACATTGGTGCTGTTGCGATCGCCCAGCCGAGGCCAGGCATAAAGGATGCGAAAAAGATAAGCTCGACCAGCTCGGTCTTTACCCATGTGGGTCATAAAGAAGATGTGGTGGCAAGGGCAATGTCAGAGGAGCTTTCAAAAGGGTTAAACAAGAGGGTGACAGTTGCTGCCGGTATCCACTGGGACAGACTGAAAAAGAAGGACATTGAGCTGGTTATAGAGATATGCGGGACAATCACAAAAAGGATCATTGCGGAGGTATCAAAAAGGTGAGGCGTATTATTGTCGGTATCACAGGCGCGACAGGTGTCATTTACGGTATCAGATTGCTCGAGGCGTTAAAGAACAAAGAGGTCGAAACACATCTTATTCTCTCTGATGCGGGAAAGAAGAATATACTCATTGAAACAGATTACACGATCGAGAATGTGGAGGGGCTTGCCTCTCAGGTCCATGATATCGGAAATCTCGCATCTTCCATATCGAGCGGGTCCTTCAGAACAGAGGGGATGGTCATTATCCCCTGCACGGTTAAAACGCTTTCCGGTGTAGCCCACTCGTACAATGATAACCTCATCGTAAGGGCTGCCGATGTTGTCCTGAAAGAGAGACGAAAATTGATCCTTGTTGTGAGAGAAACACCTCTCCATAAAGGCCACCTTGAGCTGATGAGCAGGGTTGCCGGCCTCGGCGGCATCATTCTACCTCCGATCCCCGCATTTTACCATTCCCCGCGTACGATAGATGATCTGTTGAACCACACTGCAGGAAAGATCCTGGATCTTCTCGAGATAGACAACTCCCTCTTCACGAGGTGGAAGGGGATCGACGAGTAACGAATCCAGCCTGCAGGTTTGCAATCCTGCCGGCTATCAGCCTTCAGCCATGAACCCGGTTTATCTGGTCTGTCTGGCTAACAACCGGTATCGAGCTACGAATTTCATTGTGTCATTGCGAGCCATTTTTCTCTTTGTCATTGCGAGCCCGCAGGGTGTGGCAATCTCATTCAATGGATTATACCCTTGGATCGCCACGTCGCTTCACTCCTCGCGATGACAATAAAAAATGAAGCACCTCGCGATGACAATAAAAAATGAAGCACCTCGCGATGACACCAATAAATCCTAATATCGAAGCACTACGCTCTGAACAATATCAAAATCCAAATATCAATCAAATGTCCAAAATTAATGAAAAAATTTCTTGACAAAAAGTTCTCTTATAATATTTATTATATCTACCAGTCAGTATATTGGTATAATTCAAGAGGCAAGCCGGGACATAATAGCGTTATCTGCTGTAGTCTATTGGGTAAACGGGAGGTACAATTATGAAGGATTTTAGTCGCTGCGTCTCAGGAGTAGTAAAATAAACTGTTTCCATTTTCAAAAAAATATGATAAACAAGAATGTGCATTTTTGTACAAGCAGGCTGTTTTTTTAAGAATACGAGATGGACACAATAAATTTAAGCGAAAAGACCAATTGGGAATTTATAGAGCAGGTGCAGAAAGAAAGCGCCCAGAACATCTCACTCTGCTATCAATGCGGTAACTGCACTGGCGGTTGTCCCTATACCAATTATTTCGATTACCCGGTAAGCATGGTCATGCGCCTTCTCCAGGCAGGACAAAAAGACACTATCCTCAATTCAAAAGCAATCTGGCTTTGTGCAACCTGTGAAACCTGTACGACGAGATGTCCCTGCGAGATAGATGTTGCGCATATAATGGACACATTAAGGATCATTGCGCGGAGAGAAGACAGGGTCTCTGAAAAAGATATCAAGATGTTTTACGATGCCTTCCTTGATTCTGTAAAACGTTTTGGACGTATCTATGAGGTGGGTACACTTCTTACATATAACCTCAGATCGGGTCATTTCCTGG
>JAQTNJ010000182.1:4665-6510 GCA_028713955.1 Syntrophorhabdaceae bacterium | reverse complement strand
TCAACGACGTCAAATGTATAGTAATCATTCCCGAGCTGCCCGGTATATATCGTCCCGTCAACTTTTATGGCCTCGCTGCCTTCCATGACCGCCTGCTTGTTCTTGTAGAGACCCCTGCGCATTATCTCCATGATGCCTCGCTGTATCCCGGCTTCTGCAAGAAAGCCCTTCTCCGTTCCTTCCTTGAAAAAGAGAGTACTGCGAGCATCTGTCCTTGTCATAAAAGAAAAAGAGAGGACAATAACCATCAGGACCATCATAATCCACAGAACCATGAGGAGGGCAACACCTTTGTTCGATGTTGTCATCCCGAAGATTCTTCCCCGCTTTATTGATTTATGCCGTATATTCATACGCCTGAAACCTTTCCGGAAGCATCCGGTCTGAATATATGCTGGTGAGGGACATCTGCGCCCCCACAGGAAAAATTATGGAAAATACTCTTTTGCCCTGGACAAGATGAAGCCGTATCTTTTGAGGTATCCTGGTGTTGTCATTCCACTTTTCAATCCACGCGCCTTCTTTTTCGGTGACGCTTTTAAAAAAATATTCGAAGTAAATGGCATTGAAGCCCTGCAGAAGTTGAGTCTCATTCTTTTTTTCGATGCCCACCATGCTTTCACTGGCAATGAGGTTTTGCATGCCGTTACCATCAGTCTCAACCTGGTATTCCACGGTTACATAACCTTTCTGCCCTCCCCAGATAGAATAATTCGTTGCCATTTTCAGGAAGTCGGCGGTCCCTTCGAAAGAAAACCGTTTCCTGCCGCCCTGTTCAGAAACGAGGGGCGCCCCGGATTGTATCTGGGCACGAATGATGGTCAGGGATGACCTGAACCTTTCAAGGGAACCGACCTTCTTTTCTCCGCTGCTTACAGAACGGTACCCAAGTCTCATGGCGCCCGAAACAACCACAAGAATTGCCACGATCAGAACAATAGAGATCATCAGTTCGAGGAGGGTAAGCCCCCGTTCATTGCTTAACATTTTCCGAACTGCCCCCTTCATATTTTCCTTTTAACCATTTTCATGGTCCGCAGCGTAAAACTCTTCTCCTTCATGTTCTTTGTCCAGTAAATAGTCAGAACGACCTCCAGAAGTTTTACGGGAAGCGCCTGGGTTCTTTGCTGTAACGCGTCGGAAACCGCAACATCTATCCTGTAGCCATCGCCCGTTGTTTCACTCCAGTGATTTACCGTCAGTGCGTCATCTTCGAGTACGTCCCGCATCCTCGCATCTGCCGTTACTGTGGCAGAGACGTAATCCTCGGAAAGGGCTATGTTCCTCATATTGGCCGAGAATAGCTGAAAGATAAGGATGATCGCAGTGCTCAGTATGGAAAGAGCCACAAGGACTTCAAGGAGCGTGAAGCCCTCACAATTCGTAATTCGTAATTCGTGAGAGGTTTTTAACATTTTACATTTTACCTTTTACATTTCACAGGGTTCATTGCCGCATTACCACTGATCCTGCAACAGGGTCTGTCTGGATATAGAGTGTCTTTTTCCTGAACTGCAAGATCACTGTCCCGCCTTCCACGCCGCCGAAGGCATGAAAAAACATTGTATATTTTCCCTTCAGGATCTCCCCTGACACGGGATCACTCACCTTTATAGATATGCCGGCAGGGATGGTCTTCATATTCCTGCCGGCAATCCCGTATTGCCTGGTGTCGAGGTCTATCGTGAGGGCCTGGTCCTCTCCCTTGTTCTGCGCAAGGGATTTCATATACCTGATTGTTGCTGAAAGCTCCCGGCCGGTTGCTTCGAAACGGGCAGCGGGAAGGGTATTGGAAAAAACAAGCGTTGTCAGTCCGAGGATAAGGGTTGCAAGGAACATGACGAT
>JAQTNJ010000182.1:0-4565 GCA_028713955.1 Syntrophorhabdaceae bacterium | reverse complement strand
GCTGCCTTTTTCCCTAAAACGGCAGATCCGTTATGCTGAATATGGCCAGGAGCATCGAAATAACGATAAATCCGATAACAAGACCCATCGCGAGGATCATGATAGACTCAAGAAAGCCCACGAACCTCTTGACCGTCTCTTTCAGGTTCTTCTCGTAAGCAGCAGCGACCTTGATGAGCATTGTATCGAGCTGGCCTGTTTCTTCTCCTACTTTTATCATGGACAGGGCGAGAGGGGGAAACACGCCGGCATCAGCCAGCGGAACCGATATGCCTTTGCCTTCCTTTGCGCCTTTTGTAACGTTATCGAGGGCGGAAGCTATAGCCTGATTGTTGATAACATCCCTGGAATTATCAAGGGCCTGGAGAAAGGAAACCCCGCTTCTGATAAGTGTGCCGAGGGTTCTGCAGAATCTTGCTGTCTCAAGTTTCTTTACCAGATCGCCGAATAGCTTGAGCTTCAGGGTATCCCAATTATATCTCCCCCGGGGTGATCGTAGATACGATTTTACAATGCCCCACATCATTACAAGGAACAGCAGGATAGCCCACCAGTAGGATCGCAGGCCGCTGCTTATGCCAAGAAGGACCTTGGTGGATAACGGTATGGAACCTCCGATCTCGGCAAATATGACGGAAAATTTGGGGAGCACAAGTGTAAGGAGTATAATGATCGAGGCGCCGCCTGTAACACTGAGTATAATTGGATATATCATGGCTGAAAATATGTTGTCCTTCAATTCTTTGGCCGATTCGAGAAATTCATTCAGCTTGTCAAGCACAACATCGAGCACGCCGCCGGTCTCGCCTGCCCGGATCATATTTATGTAAAGCTTTGGAAAGGCCTTTGGATGCTTCTGCAGCGCATCGGAGAACGATCCTCCCTCACGTATGGATTTGAGAATAGACTGAACGATCTTTTTCATCTCTTTGCCTTCCGATATCTCGGAGAGAATGTTAAGGCTTCTGTCAAGAGGTAAACCGGCGCTTAACAGCACGGACAGTTCTGTCGTGAAAGTAAGCAGATCGCCCCTTGATCGCCTGAAGCCGATCTTCCCCTGCCAGCCCTTCTGTTTGGGCGCCACTATTTTTAAGGGGATAACACCTGTATTCTTGATTCGCTCTATGGCGAGCTTTTCATCGGTGGCCTCGATGACGCCTTCAATGGTTTCACCATCCATGGTAGTTGCCCGGTAGGAAAAGACAGCCATTATGCCTCCTGTGTGACTCTCAATACTTCACTCATGGTCGTCACACCCATCTTCACCTTTTCCATTCCATCTTCAAACAAGGTCTTCATGCCCTGTTGTCTCGCTGTTTCCCTCAGTTGGTTTGCATCAGCATTTTTGAGGATCATCATCCGTATCGCCTCGTTGACCGTGAGCAGTTCAAATATACCTGACCTGCCATAATAACCGGTGAAGGCGCACACATCGCACCCTTTGCCGCTGAAGAGAACAGTGTCACCGCTCAACCCGAACATCGCAAATTCTTCCCGGTCGATTTTTGAGGTATCGATTTCTTTACAATGAGGGCATATGACCCTTACAAGGCGCTGCGCGAGGATACCCCTTATCGTTGAGGAGAGAAGAAAACTCTCTACCCCCATATCGAGAAGCCTTGTAATAGAGCTCGGTGCATCGTTCGTGTGGAGCGTGGAGAAAACGAGATGCCCCGTGAGGGCCGACTGTATTGCGATCTCGGCAGTATCAAGGTCCCTGATCTCCCCGATCATGATTACGTCCGGGTCCTGCCTGACGATATGTCGCAAGGTATTGGCAAAGTTCAGCCCTATCTGCGACTTGACCTGTATCTGGTTTACCCCCTTGAGCTGGTATTCAATGGGGTCCTCAACGGTGATGATCTTTTTATCCGGCGTATTGATCTTGTCCAGGGCACCATAGAGGGTTGTGGTCTTCCCGCTTCCCGTTGGGCCCGTCACGAGGACAATGCCGTTCGGTTTCTTGATAAGCCGGTTGAAGGCAGCAAGGGTATCGGGGGGGAAACCCAGCAGGTCAAGGTCTATGATGATGCTCTCTTTGTCGAGAATCCTCATAACCACACTCTCGCCATGGAGGATCGGAATTGTAGACACGCGGAGATCTATCTCTCTTTCCTCGATCTTTAAACGTATACGGCCGTCCTGAGGCAGTCTTCTCTCGGAAATATTCAGCTTCGCCATGATCTTGATCCTCGAGACGACAGCGGCCTCCAGTTTTTTCGGAGCGGCCTCAACGTCATGAAGAACCCCGTCTATCCGGTATCGTACTTTCAATTCATCCTCAAAGGGTTCTATATGGATGTCGCTCGCCCTGCTTTCAATGGCCCTTGAAATGAGCAGGTTGACGAGCTTGATAATGGGGGCCTCTGAGGCAAGGTCTTTAAGGTGGCCTACATCTTCCTCTTCTTCGCGGATAAACTCAAACCCCTGCTGGTCCATGTCCTCGATGATCCGGTTTATATTCTGGGGACCCTGATCGTAGAACCTCGATACGTAATCGTCTATTAGCTGACGGTCGCCGCCATAGACAATGATATCGGCTGCTGTGGCTACTCTCAGGGCTTCGATGATCTCACGGTCGCCGGGGTTTGCCAGGATTACCTTCAGCACATTATTCTTCAGTTCGACGGGAATGATCTTGTTTTCACGGATGAACCTGGGGGAGATGACATCCAGTACAAGGGGAACTTTAGGGAAATCTTCAGGCTTTACATATATGATTCCATCATCAGCCATTGTCAGTAACTCCCTGTAACCTCATGCCCCGTTTTGCCATTATTGTTAGTCTACGGGTTAACCTTGCCTGGCAGAGGGGCTTTGTCAGGATTAACAGGTTGCTGGGGAGGCGGTACTTGTCCGCCGGAAGGTATATCCCTGTAGGGTATTACTACGTCGGGTGCCTTGCCCGCACCTTTCCTGATCTGAACGCCGCTTTTCAATAACTCGTTCTTTTTTATTCCCCCCTTCGTGGTGGCGACATCGGTGATGTTGTCAATATACTCGTTGGTGATATTCTTTGCTTCTTTCTGGTCCTTGAGAACATGAGGAGTAAGGAGGATGATAAGCTCCTGCCGCCGCGATTCTCTTGAGGTATTGCCGAAGAGGTATCCCAGTATAGGTATTTTCGACAAAAAGGGCACCCCTACCTGTGAATTTGTAGTATCTTCCCTGATGAGGCCCCCGATGATGATTGTCTGGCCATCCTGGACCGCGAGGCTCGTCGCTGCCTCTGTCTTGTTGACGATGATCTGTTTTTCAGAGGCGGTGAGCTGGATAGTATCGAAGGTAGAGACCTCCTGAGATAATTCAAGGGCGATCAGACCGCTGTCGTTGATCTGGGGTTTCACTTTGAGGATGATGCCTATGTCTTTATACTCGATTGTCCTCTGGGGGGCGACGGTCGTTGACCCGAATGTCTCCGATGTCACGATAGGCACCTGCTGTCCCACCTGTATGCGTGCTTCCCGGTTGTCGGAAACAAGGATGTGCGGCGCTGCAAGCAATTTGCCCTTGGAGTCGTTCACGAGGGCATTGATGTAAGCCCTGATTTGATTTCTTTCATCGAAACCGACATAGTTGAATCCCGTGCCGGATGGTTTTAAGGTCGGATCGGTGCTGCCATAATTAGCAAGGGTATCAGCATTAATGCCTATATCACCGCTTATGCCTGACTTGCCAAAGCTGATCTGGGTCTTGAACCTGTATGCAAGCCCAAGGCTCATATTGTCCGTCAGGTTGACCTGAGCGATGATACCTTCGATAACGACCTGTCTCGGAATAATGTCTATATTGGCTATTGTCTCTTTGATCGTCTGGTAGTCCTCAGGCGTTGAAAGGATTATGATGGAGTTTATAATCTCATCGGCAAATATCCTGGTTATATCCGATACAAGCATCTCCCCGGTCGCCGCTCCTCCTGACTGTACCGGTTGCGGGAGTACCTGGGCAACCTGGGGGGTTGCCTGTCGCCCGGACTTCGTGGTAGTGCCGGGACTGCTTGTTGTTCCGGTCCCTGTCCCGGTCTTTGCACCGAGGAATATCTGCTGGAGCAAAGCGGCAATATCCTTGGCCTTCCCATTCTGGACAGGATAGACAAAGACCTGCGCTCTTTTTCTTTTTTGAGTTTCGTTGTCAAAGGTCTCGATGAGCCTGAGTATCCTCCGCACGCTCGCATCGGTATCAACAATGATTATCTGGTTGCTCTTGGGCACATCGAGTATGACCGCATTTGCTGACACAAAAGGTGTAATCAGTTTCACGATCTCCGTCGATTGGAGATAGATAATCGGCACTACCTGGATCAAAGACTTGCCCGTGGTAGGTATCTTGTCGGCATCCCGTCCGAACGAAACCGGGGAGGGCTCCCGCGAGATATCACTTAGAGGCACAACCCTGTAAAGACCGCTCTCCTCTACAACGCCGATACCATTGATCCTCAGTATCACTTCCATGACCGGGAGCACCTGGTCTCTGCTGACTGGCGCCACTGACCTGAAAGTCACGCGTCCCTTGACCTTGGGATCGACCACGTAATTGACCCGCAGGATATCTCCGAAAACTGTCTG
>JAQTNJ010000181.1 GCA_028713955.1 Syntrophorhabdaceae bacterium | reverse complement strand
CGTGATCAACAACGCGGACCGTCCCCTCATATACGCGGGAGGAGGGATAACGGCCTCCGGAGCCGCAAAACATCTTGCCGGCCTCGCGAGAAAGAATTCCATCCCTGTTACGCTGACGCTCATGGGGCTCGGAACATTCAGTCCTGACGATCCCCTTTATCTCGGTATGCTCGGCATGCACGGCGCGCCGTGCACGAACTATATCCTCGATGAGATCGATCTTCTGCTTGCCCTGGGGGCGCGCTTTGACGACAGGGCTATCGGCAGGGTAAAAGAATTTTGCCCCAGGGCATCGATAGTCCATATAGATATCGACGCTTCGGAGATCGACAAGATCAAGCAGTCCCATATCTCTCTCGTGGCTGACGTGAAAGCTGCCCTGGAACGCATTGTCCCCCTCGTGAAAAATGATGGCCGAGAAGGGTGGACAAGACGGATCGAGACGATAAGGAACGAACATCCCCTGCCGTCCCCGCAATCCAATGACCCGCTGAACCCGCTGAACCTCATCGGGAACATTGCCGGCATTGCGGGCGCGGATGCGATCATCACTACCGATGTGGGACAGCACCAGATGTGGGTTGCACAGGTCTACCCGTTCCGCAAGGAGAGGACGCTGCTTACCTCCGGGGGCCTGGGGACGATGGGTTTCGGTCTGCCGGCGGCCATAGGCGCAGCGCTTGCGCATCCCGGCAGGCAGGTTATCTGCATCAGCGGAGACGGGTCGATACAGATGAACCTCCAGGAGATGGCGACGCTTGCCGACCTCGACCTGAAGGTCGCCGTAATCATCATGAACAACCAGCACCTTGGCCTCGTGAGACAGCAGCAGGAACTGTTTTTCAACGGGAACTATATCGCGTCGAGGTTCGACTCGAAGCTCGATTTTGCCGCCATCGGCCGTCAGTTCGGCATCCGGGGCATAAACCTCGAAGACGCGATCGACCCTGTCAGGTCTATCGAGCTGATGCTGAAAGGAAAGGGACCATGTATCATTGACGTCCCCATCCACTACGGTGAAAATGTTTTCCCTATGGTCCCTCCGGGCGCAGCGAACAGGGAGATGATCGTAAAACGACAGGCGATGGGTGTTCGTAAATAGTTCAACGTTCAAAGTTCTATGCCTGCCCTCGAATGACTCTATCGGGGGTTCAAAGTTCCTTATTTTATTGTCATCGCGAGGAGTGAAGCGACGTGGCGATCTGCTGTATGGGATTGCCACGCTGCGCTCGTAATGACAACAAAGCTGATTGCTGACGATTTCAGGCTTACCCGGGCGCATCATTTTATCTCAGGTTTGAGATAAGTCTTCATTTCGGGTTTAACGCATAATATGCTCCCGCACAACCCAGGAACAGTCAGAATATTATGAGTACCTTCGCGGCGCCAACTACATTTGCCCCCAGGAAGGCATGGTACAAGGCGTGTAAGGCTACGGGAATCTATAGATTATTCCATGACTGTAGAAGGACGGCAGTACGAAACATGGTACGTGCTGGTGTACCTGAAGTGGTAGCTATGAAAATATCAGGTTGACCTGCCCCCCCCTGCCCCCCCCCAAAAACTGTACACCATAAAATGTTAGTTTTCTGGCAAAATAGAGAAGGAGGATTTTGCCATGAAAACATCCCCATTTTCGATGTTATCATTGTCTCGCAGAACCATAGGGGCAAAGAATTCGTTTGATGAATAAAAAACCCCAAGGCGAACCTATCCATAAATCGTAACCAGAGGGAACAATCGTTCCGTATCATCGAAACCGCACAGTTCAGATCCCGCACTCATCACCGCAGCCGTTCCTGCCGCCGTGCCATAACGCACGGCATCTATTATTGTCCTGTCTGATACGAGACCGACAACGATGCCTGCCACCATGCTGTCCCCTGCACCAACCTTGCTTAGCACCGGCACTTTCGGGGCTTTTAATCGTTGCAGACCGTTCCGTGTTGCTAATAGACTCCCCTTGTCGCCCAACGAAACGACAACAACATCGCACTGCCCGTTTGCAACAATCTCCATGGCAACCCTACTCTGTTCCGTTGTACCTTGCAATTCCTGGCCAGCAATCATACTTAATTCCCTCAAATTTGGCTTTATCATGAAGGGGTGACCTTGAAGAGCAAGGCGCAAGGGTTCCCCCGATGTATCAATGATAACACGTGCACCGAAATCACGGCCGGTTTGGGATAGCCGGGCGTAGAAGTCCTGCGGCACGCCCGGAGGAAGCAGGCCACTCCCTACAATGTAATCCGGTCTTGGTTTTTCCTGCCGCACCGTTTTAATCGTTTCTTCCCATTCCGTATCACGCAAAACGGGACCTTCCATATTGAATCGATACTGGAGCCCGGTAGCTGTTTCGAAGACTGCAAGGCTTTCTCTTGTCCACTCCACTACAGGAATGAGACGGTGTGTTATCTCTTCCTTTTGGAGAAGAGCCTCGAGCAATCGACCTGTATGTCCTCCTGCAGTACAGACCGCTATTGAATCCCTGCCAAGCTTTTTTATTGCACGGGAAACGTTGATCCCTCCACCGCCTGGTTCATAGACGGGGTTTTTGCACCGCATCTTGTGTTCCGCCACCACACGATCGATACTTGTGCTCTTGTCTACGGCCGGATTAATTGTAAGAGTAACGATATGTTTTTTATTCATTATCACCCCGAATGCTTCATTATTCTCAATTTCAACATTTACCACAGTGATGACTCTTGTAACGATCCCTATTACGTCAAGTTACTTTTCTTGTGTGTTCGGATGTATTTATCAACCTCCACCGCCGCTACAACCGTTAAAGCCACAAAGGCGATCTTCCCCCACTCTCCGACCGTGAGGGCATTGGTCCTGAATACCCACTGAAGCGCAGGCACATAGATAACGGCGATCTGGGCAAAAAATGCAGCAATCATGCTATAGAATAGAAAGGGGTTGCTCAGAGGGTTAGTGAGAAAAACAGATCGGGTTTCTGAACGAGAATTCCAGGCCTGGAAGAACTGGAACAGAACCATGGTGGTCATGGCGATTGTCCTGGCATGCTCAAGGGATGCTCCATCGGACAAGGCATTGTGGAAATTGTAAATTACACCCGCAGCGATCAGAATACCCACGATAACGCTTCTTTCGAGCATGAGCCTCGACATGATTCCTTCTTTCGGGTTTCGCGGTTTTCTCTTGATAATACCCTTTTCTCCGGGCTCAAAAGCAAGCGCCACATCCTGGAGTCCGTTGGTTACAAGGTTGATCCAGAGCAACTGCGCCGCTACATACGGTATGGGAATATCGAGGATCATTGATATAAGAATGGACAGTATGGCTGCAAACCCTGTGGGAATCAGAAAGAGTGTCACCTTCCGTATGTTGTCGAAGACAATTCTTCCCTCCTCTACAGCATGAAAGATACTTGCGAAGTTGTCGTCGGTAATAATCATATCCGCAGCTTCACGGGCCACATCTGTTCCTGATTTTCCCATGGCGGCCCCTATATGAGCGGCTTTCAGTGCCGGAGCATCGTTGACTCCATCGCCGGTGACTGCAACGACCTCACCGTGTTTCATATACTGCTGAACGATTCTGAGTTTATGCTGGGGAGAAACCCGGGCATATACCGAGGTTTCCTGAACCCGGTGAAACAACTCATCGTCGGTCATTTCCTCCAGTTCCTTTCCTGTGATAGCCGGTGTCTTACTTGCCGCCAAACCCATCATCTTACCGATCGCTGAGGCGGTAATTGCGTGATCACCGGTAATCATAGCGACTCTGATACCGGCATCTTTACATCCCTGAATAGCTTCTATAGCCTCCGGTCTCGGCGGATCGATCATGCCCTGAAGACCGGCAAAAACAAGATCATTCCCAAGATAGTCATGGGTAAGCCTGGCCGGTGCTTCACTTGCGGCAACTTCCTTAAATGCCATGGCAAGAACTCTTAATCCGTCTTCCGCAAAGCGCTCTGCGGTTTCAATGATCCCTGTCCGGTCAAGAACCTCTCCTGACGAGAGGCGCGAGCACATGTCGAGGACCCTCTCCGGCGCACCCTTGAGAAAAACTATCGCTTTGCCGTTATGCCTGTGGAGCGTCGCCATAAAACCTCGATCCGATTCAAAGGGGATCATTCCAATTTGAGGATACATCCCCTTTTCTTTCTCATGATCAAACCCTGCCTTCGTGGCCGATACAATAAGAGCGCCTTCTGTAGGATCTCCATCGATTCTGATTGAATCGTTTTCTTTGATAATCCGCGATTCGTTACAGAGCAGGCCGATTCTGAGTAATGAATGGAGACCTTCCAGCGATTCCATGTCTGTCGGCTCCCAATCGTGGAGTATCTCGCCTTCAGGGTCATAGCCGCTCCCGGTGACTTCGTATGCGTGATACCCATCGTATACGGCCTTGACGGTCATTTCGTTCTTTGTCAGTGTTCCGGTTTTGTCGGAACAGATGATGGTTGTGCTCCCCAGTGTTTCCACGGCAGGCAGTTTTCGTATGATGGCGTTGCGTTTTACCATGCGGCTTATCCCTATAGCCATCGTTACCGTCACCACAATGGGGAGCCCTTCAGGGACAGTAGCCACTGAGGCAGCCACCGCGGTCGTAAATAACTCCGACAACGTCATACCGAGGAAGAAGCCAAGGACAATAATGGCCGTGGCGCTTCCCAACACGAGTAAACCGATGAACTGTGCGAACTTGACGATCTTTTTCTGCAGGGGTGTCTCTGTAACGGAAAGCTCCTGGACATCACGGGCTATCCCGCCGAGAATAGTCTTCGCCCCAGTTTCGACAACGATGCCCCGGGCGCGACCATTGACAACAGCAGTACCCATAAAGGCCATATTGGTCTGATCCCCGGCAGTCAAGTGTTCTTCCGCGATAGCATGCACTGTTTTTTCCACAGGGACAGACTCCCCGGTGAGGGTGGCCTCCTCGATTCTCAACTCCGTCGCGTCCGTGAGCCTCAGATCGGCAGGGACTTTTGCTCCTGAGGCCAGGACCACAATATCACCGGGGACAAGCTCTTCAGTGGGGATCTCCGTTTCTTTCCCATCCCGTACCACTCTGGCCCTGGCAACAACCATGTTTCTAAGAGCCCTGACGCTTGTCTCTGCCTTGTATTCCTGAAAAAATCCCACAATGGCGTTGAGGATCACGACAGCCACAATGACACCCGTATCTATATACTCCTTGAGCAGGGCAGTGACAATGGCAGCCACAAGAAGTATATATATGAGAGGGCTTGTAAACTGATGGAGGAGGAGCCTAAGCTTGCTCACATCTTCTGTCTCAGGCAGTCTATTGGGTCCGTACTGTTTCTGTCTTCCTTCCACTTCTGTGGGGGTGAGCCCTTCAAGACGGGTATTACATTCTCTCAATACTTCATCCGTTTCAAGCTGATGCCACTTCATATGTATCCTCCCTATTCATGGTACTTTTTGTGGGTGGTTGTTGTCTCATGATCACTTTGTCCGCTTCCTTTCTCCCCCTTGACTGCACCCCAAAAACTGGTCATGCCATAATGTTAGTTTTCCGGGCTTCTCAGGTTTGGAATAATAAATTCGTCCATTATGTCTTTCAGTTCTCGCTGCGTTTCAGAGGGCAAGCCATATTCTATCCTTCACCATGCCCCGAAGTCCCCATATAACGTAAAATAGGGAGAGTTCTTTTGATTCATATTACCCTCTTGTTTAATTTTCCTGCTCAAATGTCTTAAACAGGCTACCTGTTTCTATGTTTTAAATACCTGAATCCCAGAATGGCATCGGCCACGAACACATAGGTAGTCACGGCATTGTCATAGGTATATACTTTGTCGTCCTCCATGACGAGCGCCCCCATCTTCACAGGGAAGATGTCCTCGACGCCGCAGCTTAACTGCAGCCACTCACCTTTTTTCCTTGGCATACCCTGCATCATCTTCGCGACCTCGATATTCGATACCTCCTCATCGGTTGCCCGCCAGCAGTTTTTGCTCCCGTGACCGACAAGGACGATGCTCTGACACTTCGGGTCCCTGATGACCTTTTCCAGGTCCGCGCTCTTTGCCCCGAAGAACCACTTCACCCTCATGTTCTGGTTGTTGAAGTAGTACGTCCAGGGGATGTAGGCGCCGGGAAAGGCACATGGAGATGCCCAGTAGTCGTACTCCCAGAGGGCATAATCTGAGAGGAGCACGGCAGCATACTCGTCGTTCTTAACGGTCATGTCCCGGATGGTAGCGATGGTTGCGACACCGATGTAGATTATTGCAAAGGGGAGGATAATCCTCCGCAGAATGAATGTAATCCTCTTTTTTGTGAAGAAAGGTTCGCCGAATCGCATGGCTTACACCTCTTTTTACATTATCTTTGAGGCCTCTATGGGTTGCAAGGGTTTTCTTCAATGTCGCCGTTCATGTATGGTCCACCCAGGCACAGTGAAGCGAGATGCGTTCTACGTTCAATGTTCTATGTTCAACGTTGCGACAAAACAGACGAGATGGACCAAACAGACGGGATGAATGATCTTCCTGGCTGATCGCTGACGGCTGTAAGCTGA
>JAQTNJ010000180.1 GCA_028713955.1 Syntrophorhabdaceae bacterium | reverse complement strand
TCAGCCGGTATGATCTCATCCCATTCCCCGTGGATGATCAACGTGGGAATAGCTATTTCTTTTATCTTCAGGTCATTGCCGAACCCGACAGGTTCTTTTACATCTCTGAAAAGGTGAGACACGCCCAATCGCATAAGCTGGTTCCGTGCGCTCGCAAAACCGCTCTCCACGATAAGTCCTTTAAATCGCTGCTGGTAATGATAGGCCAGTTCGATGGCCGGGGCGCTTCCCAGGGACCGTCCCATGACGTAAAGGTCTCCGGTATAACCCAGGTCAGACAAAAAAGCGGTAAATCCATGAAGGACAGGGTGTGCATCCTTGATCATGCTACTGCAGGCAGGGCTTCCGCCGCTCATGCCGTAGCCTCGATAATCGGTCACAAACAGGTTGAGTCCCCTCTCCGCGTATACCGGGGCAATGTAGTCATAATCCGGGGCCGTTTCGCCGTTGCCATGAAAATACAGGATATTTGGGCTATCCAATCTGGCGGGATAGAACCGGCAGCCGATAGAAATATCCTGCGCCACTGCAACAAAATGGTTCATTGCCTTTGGGCGCTCCCTGTTATCGACAGATTCACGGCGAGGGAAAAAGAGCCGGTAAAGGATCTCCGGGTGGTCATACTGCACAAGTCCATTTTCAAAATCTATTGCCAATGTTCATCTCCTTTAAAGCAACGTGAAAGGTGAAAAGTGAAAGGTGATAGGTAATAGGTCATTGCGAGCCCGCAGGGTGTGGCGTAGTGTCATTGCGAGCGAAGCGTGGCAATCTCATTCAACAGATCGCCACGTCGCTCCGCTCCTCGCGATGACAAAATGCTTTCCTACGCGCTGTACAGGTTCTCTCCTCTTACGACTCACGAATTACGAATTACGGTTTCTCTCCCTTCACGACTTACGATTCACGCCTCACGGGTTTTTCCCCTAACACCTTACGGGTGTTCCGTTATCAGTCATCAGCCCTGGGCTGGTTTAGCTTCTCTTCGCCATTCTCATTTTCTTTCTTCTTCTCCAGCGCTTCGGAGATCTCCGTTAACCGCTTTTCAACGAGAAAGTTGATGGTGCCTTCAGGGTATGTACCATCGTCCTGCAGCTCCCCTGCCTTCGTGTTCGTCAATAGCTCCAGGCCTTCCTCCATCCTGTCGATGGCGTAGATCGAAAATTTTTCATTCCGGACAGCTCCTACTACCTCTTCATTAAGGACAAGGTTCCTGATGTTTCTTTTCGGTATGATGACACCGTGAGTACCGTCAAGTCCTCTCGCCTTGCAAAGCTCAAAGAACCCTTCTATCTTCTGGTTCACGCCTCCGATGGGCTGCACATCGCCGTTCTGGTCCATCGATCCCGTCACGGCAAAGGTCTGTCTTAACGGGACACCGGAGATGCTGCTCAAAAGGGCGTAAAGCTCCGCGCATGTCGCGCTATCACCTTCAATCATCTCGTAAAGCTGTTCAAAGGTGATCGACGCGGAGAGACTGATGGGCCTTTTCATCGCATATTTGCTGCCCAGATAACTCGTGATAATCAGTATCGCCTTTTCATGGATCTTTCCGCTCATCTTTGTTTCACGTTCGAGATTTACAACACCGGCTTTGCCCGCATACGTCTTGGCAGTGATCCTTGATGGTTTCCCGAAGCTGTAGTCGCCAAGATCGAGGACTGCCAGGCCATTCACCTGTCCCACCTTTTCGCCCGATGTATTGACGATCAACGTGTCCTCGACCATCATCTCCTGCAGTCTCTCTTCGATCCGGTTTATACGGTGTATCTTTTCGTCAACAGCCTTCTGGACGTATATCCCCGTTACAACATCGCTGTTCTCTTTTTTCGCCCAGTAGTGCGCCTCGCGGATAAGGTCGGCGATAAGGCTGAACTTTGTGGAGAGTTTCTCCTGGTGGTCCGCAAACCGCGACCCATACTCAACAACCTTTGCAACACCCGTCCTGTCGAAGGGGAGAAGATTTTCTTCCTTCTGGCACTGGGCAACATATGCCGCGTATTTCACTATGTTCTCAGGCGTCCTTTCCATCCTGCTGTCAAAATCGGCCTTGACCTTAAAAAGCTCCCGGGAGTCCTCATCGTAATTGTGCAGCATGTAGTACAGGTAAGGATTACCGACAAGGATAACCTTTGCATTCAACGGTATTGGTTCTGATTTTAATCCGGCAGTGCTGACAAGCCTGTACTGCTCAAGGATATCTTCGATCTTGATCTCCCGATTCTTGAGCGCCCTTTTCAGGGCCTCGTATGAGAACGGATTTCTGAGAAGTTCCATGGCGTCGGCAATAAGATAGCCTCCGTTTGCCTTGTGAAGCGAACCTGCTTTTATCATCGTAAAATCCGTTGTCGCCATACCATACTGAACCTTGTATTCCAGGCGGCCGAAAAGGTTCAGGTATGTCGGATTGCTTTCATACACGACAGGGGCGCCCTTTCGTTCTTCGTTATTG
The DNA here is from genome assembly GCA_028713955.1 of Syntrophorhabdaceae bacterium. Classification (NCBI taxonomy): domain Bacteria; kingdom Pseudomonadati; phylum Thermodesulfobacteriota; class Syntrophorhabdia; order Syntrophorhabdales; family Syntrophorhabdaceae; species Syntrophorhabdaceae bacterium. The sequence continues at coordinate 4,097 of JAQTNJ010000180.1, read as the reverse complement.
ACGATCACATTCACGCTGTATTTGGAGAAGGACATCTCTGTCTTGGGCATCTTCAGGAAAGGAAGAGGCGAAGGCTGTTCTTCTGTTGTGCGGAACTCATCGAGATGGGAGAGTATCTCTTCCTCGACATTCTTCAGGTATTGTACAACCTTCTCCTGGTTATGATACTTTTTCTCCATTGCATCGATGAGCGGTCCCACGAGATCGAGCGCTACCATCCTGTCAAGCCTTCCCAGCATGTCCCGGACGATTTTTTCCGCTTCCCTGAGAACCCGCACGACATCATTAAGTTTCTCCTGGAAAAACCGGCCTGTCTCCTCCATCTTTTTTCTTGTCTTCTCGTCCAGCGCATCGAATTCTTCCTTTGACAAAAGCTCTCCATTCTCCTTGATGGGAACTATCAGGATGCCTGTCGGCTGGCGCTTTACGGTAAATCTCCTTTCCTTTGCTTCCGTATCGAGCCTCGCAAAGTACTCTGATTGTTTCTGCTGAAACTCGTCAATGATCTTGCTCTTCTGCGTCTCGTATTCCTTTGATTCAAAGGCCTTGGGTATCTCGATCCGTAATATCTTGATAAGCTCATCCATCTCCTTCTGGAAGCTCGCCCCTTTGCCGGGGTCAAACGATAATGCTATGGAGGTGTCGGGGTCTTTGAAATTGTAAACATAGCACCAGTCAGGCGGCGCATCTTCCTCGGAGGCCTTTGCATTAAGTTTGGCCATTACCGTTGTCATCTTGCCGGTACCGCTCTCCCCTATAGCAAATATGTTGAATCCATTGCTATCCATATTGAGACCAAAGTCGAGGGCGTTGAGGGCCTTTTCCTGCCCGATCGTTCTCATAAATTCTGTGATCTCACCGGTAGTCCTGAATGCAAAAAGATTGGGATCACATCGCTTGTAAAGCTCCTCTGGGCTTAATTTCTGTCGCACTGTTACCTCCTTTTCAGAAGACAATCACCAATAACCAAATCCCAATCACCAAATAATACCCAATATCCAATGACCGAATCACCAAATATAAGCAGCTGGAAATCCCTGTTTGGGTATTGGGTATTCGGTGATTGGTTATTAATTGGAGCTTGGTTATTGGTAATTGGGTATTGCTTCTATTCATCATCTCATCCAGCTCCCACCGGTAACACATATGGTCTGTCCCGTTATATACTCCCCTTCATCGGAAACGAGAAAGAGGACTGTATTGGCAATATCCTCCGGCGTTCCCTTTCTCGGATAAGGTATCTCCTCGTACATCCTTTCTATCTCTTCTTCCGGATAGATGTGAGGTATAAACTCATTATATATGAAGCTCGGCGCTATCGTATTGACGGTAATGCGGTGCTCTGCCACCTCCATCGCCAGGCATCGGGTAAAGGCCATCACCCCTGCCTTGGCTGCGGCATAATGCGCATGACCGGCTTTCAGGCCCCGGAAAGCGGCCACAGAGGTAATACTTACAATACGACCTTTTTTCTGCGCGATCATCGCCGGGAGCACCGCCCTGCAACAATAGAAGGCGCCGCTGAGCGATGTGTTGATGACAAGCTCCCATGCCTCGTCCGTCATATCAACGACCTGTGAGGGCCTGTTCGTGCCGGCGTTGTTGAAGAGGATATCGATCCGCCCGAAGCGTTCAATGGTCGCAGCCACAACACGCTCAACATCTTTTCTGTTTGTCACGTCACAACGCATGCCGATGGTTTCCACGCCATACTCGTCATGGATCATATTTGCCACGGAGATCGCCCGTTCTTCGTGGGCATCGGTAACAACAACCCTTGCGCCTTCCCGTGCCATGATCCTCGCCGTTGCCTGACCGATCCCTGCACCGGCAGCCGCCGTCAATAACGCTACTTCGTTTTGCAACCTCATATCGTGACCTCTCTCGCATATCATACAAAATAATTGAATAGTGACTCAAGTGGAAACGATAACATATTCGTATATCGTATATAGTATATCGTATATCGTGGACTACAAAAGAACCCTCTTGGTATGCACCTCTATTTGAGACAACTAAGCACTATGTGCCCATACCTCCTTTTTATAGCATTATTGTCTCATCAAGGTGTGCAGTCCATTTTCTCGAAATACTATATACTAAATACGATATACTGTTTAGAACGGCGGCTATTGACTCTACTGACCGAGCTATATAGAATCAATAGAAGACCGTACGACGGGCAAAAAGGGATCGCATGGGCACACTCGATAAACTTTTCAGGCAACGGAAGGCAAGGCCATTTTCGACATGGCAGATCGAACTCACGACGAGATGTCCTTTGAAATGCACCATGTGTATCAAAGACGAATACAGGGACTGGCACCGGAAGGAGATGGACTTCGGGAACTTCAAAGGGATCGTGCCACTTTTAAAAGACGTGCAGAGCGTGGTCCTCGAGGGATGGGGCGAATCGTTGCTCTATAAACACCTCATTGAATGTATACTCCTTGTCAGGCGGGAAGGGACAGAGGTTGGCTTCGTGACAAGCGGTATGGGGCTCACCGGGGAGTACGCGAAAGAGCTCGTCACCGCAGGCATAGATTTCATCGGGTTTTCCCTGTCAGGGGCAACGAGCGGGACCCACAACGCCATTCGTGTCAATTCTGATTTTGACGCACTGATCAACTCTATAACGTTCATGAAAAGACTGACCGCTGAAAAAGGGATGACAAAACCGGCGATGCACATCGTCTACCTTATGCTGAAAGAAAACATCGATGAGGTTCCCTCTCTCATCGATCTTGCCGGAACAATCGGTATCCGTGATGTTGTTCTTATCAATGTCATCCACATTACAAACACCCGGCAGGATAAAGAACGGGTCTTTACCTGTGAAGAAACAAACGATGAGCCCTATCGGGCGATCCTCAGAGAGGCAAAGGAAAGGGCACAGAGATACGGACTAAACCTCAGCATACCCTCCCTGCGACCTTGTAATGTCGCCGTCTGCGCGGAAAATCCCCTGAAAAACCTTTACATATCGGCTGATGGTGAAATATCACCCTGCGTCTACCTCGGCCCTCCGATACGTTCTCCTTTCAAAAGGATCTTTTGCGGAGAGGAACACGGCACAGAGAGGGTAAGCTTCGGCAACATCTTCAGGGAGCACATCAAAGATATATGGAGCAGCAAGACGTATACTGCATTCCGGAACTGTTTTTTTCTGAGAAAAAAACAGTTTGACGAAAACTACCAGGCGTTGCTCGGGATGAGACGTATAGAGCAGACACCGCTCCCCGAACCACCTGAACCGTGCAAAACCTGCCATAAGATACTTGGTGTATAATATCAATAGGGAGAAAACAATGATCTCGAGGGAAGAGGAGCAATATATACTGAAGAAGGCCTACGTGCCGGAACATATCGTGAGCCTCATGACCATTATATCGAAAGGAGAACCCTTTCTTGTTGATGATCACCTTGTCTACGTAAAAGACAACTGGGCAATCCTCGTGGGGTATCCCCTCGATGGGAACTTTTCAGGAAACAGGCTTAAACCTCTCGCTCATCTTGTCCGGGATAAGCATACGATCCGTTATCTCTGGATCATAGCACCCGAGATATCTGATGACCTCCTGGAAATACCATCCGAAAGAGAACAGGACAATTACTACCGGCTTGACATTGCGGGCTTCCTCATGAAAGGCAACCTTAAAAGAGCGGTCAGCAAGGCAAGGGTGAGACTCGTTATTGAACGGTCCGAAGAGATAACAAGGGAGCACGAATCGCTCATCAGGGAATTCCTCGGGCGCGAGAAACCGGGGGCGCTGATAAGGGAACTTTTTTCAGGCATGCCTGAATACGTCAATGCATCTGATACAACCCTCGTTCTCGACGCACGTGATTCAAAAGGTCAACTTTCTGCCTTCTTCGTTATTGAAACCGCTGCAAAGATGTTTGACGCTTATGTTGTGGGGTGCCATTCCAAAAAACATTTCGTCCCCTATGCCTCCGACCTTCTTTTTTCTGAAATGATCAATCTCGCGCAGGAAAAGGGGAAGAATTTGATCAATCTGGGACTGGGCGTCAATAGCGGGATCAGGAGGTTCAAGGAGAAATGGGGTGGCGTGCCGTTCCTCAGATATGAATTCCGT
>JAQTNJ010000179.1 GCA_028713955.1 Syntrophorhabdaceae bacterium | reverse complement strand
TTCTTCTGGGGCAACGGGTCAAGTTGAGATATATCCCCGATATTAACTTTGTCCTTGATGACGTATATGAAAAGGCGCTGAGAATTGAGGAGATCCTGAAAAGGGAAGCCAATGTTCGCAAAGATTAGAAAGATCATCGATAACGGGCAGGATTTTTTCATAACAACCCACATTGACCCTGATGGTGATGCGATAGGATCGGTTTTTTCCATGTACCGGGCCCTGAGATCGCTGGGAAAGAATGTGACGGTCTATCTCAAGGATCAGGTACCTTACCGGTATGAATTCCTTCCCGGACCTGACCAGATAAGCCACGCGATCCCTGAAAGGAACTATGATGCCGCCTTTGTCCTTGATTGCGGCGACCTTGCCCGGATAGGTGAGGGATACGAAAATTTAAAGAAGACAGGGATGATCATAAGCATCGACCACCATAACACCAATGAGGGCTTCGGCAGGATCAACGTTCTTGATACTGATGCCTCTTCGACAGGAGAGATCCTGTACAGGCTCTATAAATATCTCGACATCTCTCTTTCATACGAGATGGCGGTCAACATATACACTGCGATAGTCACCGATACAGGTTCTTTCAGATATGAGAACACCGGTTCAAGGGCCCTTCTCATATGTGAAAAGATGATGCGCCTTGGGGTAAAACCGGCACAGGTATCGAGGATGGTAAACGGGAACCACCCCAAGGAAAGGTTCCTGCTGCTTGGCCAGGTCCTTTGCACGCTGCGGACCTTTGATGAGGATAGAGTGGCCATGGCATATGTTACTGAAGAGATGTTCGAGAATACTCATTCAACAAGGGAATACACTGATGGTTTTGCGGAAATCATCAGGGAGGTCCGGGGTGTTGAGGTGGCGATACTGTTAAGACAGGTCAACGACAGGCGGTACAAGATAAGTATGAGGTCGAAGGGAACCGTCGATGTTGCGGATATCTGCGGTATTTTTGGCGGCGGCGGACATAAAAATGCTGCCGGGTGCCATATAGACGGGAGCCTTGCCGAGGTTGAAACAAAGCTCTTAGAGGTAATGAAAAGATAATGAACGGTTTTTTGATCATAGACAAAAAGGCAGGCATGTCCTCCTATGATGTTATAAGGAGGTTGAAGAAGCTGGACCACTTCAAGAAGATCGGCTATATCGGGACGCTCGACAGGAATGCGACGGGAATATTGCCCGTGGCTTTAAACGAGGGGGTAAAACTGATCCCCTTCATGGAGAACGTGGAAAAGGCCTACAGGGCAAATTTTTGGCTTGGTGTTACAACGGACACCTTCGATATTGAAGGCAAGGTAATATCGAAGACCGATGTAAAGCAATACGAAAGGGAACTGCTTGAAAATATTCTGACCGGATTTATGGGGAAGATCGTACAGCGGATCCCTGTGTATTCGTCAAAAAAGGTAAACAGGAAGCCCCTCTACAAATGGGCACGGCAAGGGGTTGACGTTGAGCCGCCGGAGAAGGAAGTTGAGATCTTCGCCATTGAGCTTCTTGAATACCGCCATCCTTATGTTGAGGTTGAGGTGACATGCTCAAAAGGTACGTACATCAGGACGCTTGCGAATGATTTCGGGACAAAACTTGGTTGCGGGGCAACATTATATTCTCTCAAAAGGACAAGGCACGGTGAATTTACCGAGAACATGGGTATAGATATTGACCATTTTAAATTTCCTCAGGACTTGGTAAGCTATTTATTATCATTGGAAAATGTTTTACAATCTTTACGGGGGATAGTTGTGGAGGTAGTGCTTGAGAGGTTTTTAAAGAATGGTATGCCCATTCCTCTTGCAGGCAGCTCAAAGGAATGGAAGAATGGTGAATTTGCGAGGCTCGTAAACAAGCAGGGGGTTCTCATTGGTATAGGTGCGGCAGATCTGGCTTCGAGGACCATTAAGATCAAAAGGTTAATAAACAATTAAGGAGGAGTACATGGCACTTACTACAACAAAGAAAAAGGAGATCATCGAGGGTTTTAAGACCCACGAGAAAGACACGGGTTCTCCTGAGGTGCAGATCGCCCTTATTACAGAGAGGATAAAATCCCTGACGGAACATTTTAAGAAATTTTCCAAGGATCATAATTCAAGAAGGGGATTGTTGGTGCTCGTTGGGAGCAGAAGGAGACTTCTCAATTACTTACGGGAAAAGAACGCCGAAAGATATAAAAAGGTTATTGAGAAGCTTGGTTTAAGAAAATAAAAAGGTCAGGTAAAAAAAAATGGAAGAAACGTTAACGATCAATTGTGCAGGAAGACCACTTACAATCAGTACAGGAAGTCTTGCGAAACAGGCCGATGGCAGTGTCCTTGTTCAGTGCGGCGACACCGTTGTGCTCGTGACCGCGGTTGTCGAGAAGAATGAATCGGAGAAGGATTTTCTGCCGCTCACAGTAAACTATCAGGAGATGTCATATGCGGCAGGAAAGTTTCCCGGAGGATTTTTTAAGAGAGAAGGAAGGCCGTCGGACAGGGAGATATTAACATCCCGCTTGATAGACAGGCCGTTGAGACCTTTGTTCCCGAAAGGGTTTAAGCATGAATCTCAGGTCATCGCGACGGTATTGTCTGCTGATCCGGATAATGACCCGGCTATTCTGGGGATTATAGGCGCTTCATGCGCCCTCACCATTTCGGAGATCCCATTTGACGGCCCATTTGCCGGCGTCAAGGTGGGAAGGAAAAACGGGGAGTTTATCATCAACCCCACGACCAATGAAATGGGGGAGAGTGATCTCGACATCGTTGTGACGGGTACAAGGGATGCGATCCTCATGGTGGAGGGCTCGGCGAAGTTCATCAGCGGGAGCGACCTCATAGAAGCGATACATTTCGGTCACCAGAGCCTTATACCGATCATCGAGATGCAGGAGAAGATACAGGACAAGGTCGGCAGGGTGAAATGGCAGGTGAATGCAGGGCAGGATCTTGGTGCCCGCAAAGAAGAGATGCGGAAGTCCATCGAGAAAGACCTCATAGAGGCCTTTTCCTTGCAGGGTAAGAGGAGCAGGAATGACAGGCAGAACGTTATCCTTGGGGAGCTTACAAAGAGCTATGAGGACCTGGATCCCAACGCGGTCTATAAGATTTTTGATGAGATCACGCGGGATATTTTAAGAGAACAGCTCTTCGCAACGGGTAAAAGGATTGATGGAAGGGCTGCAGACACAATCCGCAACATCACCTGCATGGCAGGGGTGTTGCCGAGAACACACGGTTCGGCGATTTTTACAAGAGGCGAGACGCAGGCGCTTGCCATTACTACCTTCGGGACCTCCGATGATGAGCAGAAGGTAGAATCTCTTCTTGAGGGCGAAACCTTCAAGACCTTTATGCTCCATTATAATTTTACACCTTTTTCAGTTGGTGAGGTAGCCATGCTCCGGGGGCCGACAAGGCGTGAGATAGGCCATGGTAATCTTGCCGAGCGTGCCCTTTCGCCGGTTCTGCCGTCGAAGGAAGAATTCCCTTACACGATCCGGATCGTTTCTGAGATCCTTGAATCCAACGGGTCTTCATCAATGGCAACGGTCTGCAGCGGATGTCTGTCATTAATGGATGCCGGAGTTCCCATTACGGAACCGGTCGCCGGCATAGCAATGGGTCTTGTTAAAGAGGGCGAGAGAGAGGTTATCCTGTCCGACATCCTCGGTGACGAAGACCACCTGGGAGATATGGATTTCAAGATTGCCGGAACACGTGAAGGTATTACAGCGGTACAGATGGATATCAAGATTAAAGGGATTACCAAGGAGACTATGTCAAAGGCTGTTGTACAGGGACAGCAAGGCATAGCTACAATACTCGGCATCATGGGCGAAACCCTTGAAAAACCCAGGGAGAACCTGTCCCCTTATGCCCCGCGTATCTATACTTTTAAGATAAAAACGGACAAGATACGTGACGTTATTGGTCCCGGCGGCAAGGTTATCAGGGGTATTATAGAACAGACAGGTGTAAAGATAGATATAGAAGATTCAGGTGTCGTAAAGATAGCTTCTATCGATGAAAAATCGGCAAATGCCGCCATCGAAATCATCAAAGGCCTGACCAGGGATATAGAGCCGGGCACGGTCTATCTCGGTAAGGTCAGAAGGGTGCTTGATGCAGGTGCTATCGTAGAATTGATGCCGAACGTTGATGGATTTGTCCACGTCAGCCAGCTTGCCGAAGGTTTTGTAAAAAAGGCTTCCGATGTTGCCAGAGAGGGCGATGAAATGCTTGTAAAGGTCATCGGTGTCGAAGATAATGGTAGAATAAAACTCTCACGAAAGGCTGTTCTCAAGGAGCAGAAGGCAAAGCAGGAAGATGTATAGAAAAACAATTCTTGATAATGGTATAACCGTTGTTACTGAATCCATCCCATACTTTTCAACGGTTTCCCTGGGGATCTGGTGGAAGACAGGCAGCCGAAGCGAGCATCAAAATAATAACGGGGTCTCTCATTTTATTGAACATATGCTGTTCAAGGGGACATCGAAAAGGACTGCCTATGATATTGCACGGGAGATCGATGCCGTCGGCGGCACGATAAATGCCTTTACCGGGAAGGAGTATACCTGCCTCTATGCGCGGGTCTTAAAGAAGGACATGGACACGGCCCTCGATATCCTTGCAGACATGTGCAGGAATTCCCTTTTTGACAACGGCGATATCGAACGGGAGAAGTACGTCATCACGCAGGAGATCAAGATGATCGAGGATAATCCTGAAGAGTATATCTACGACATGTTTAATGCCTCATACTTTAAAAACCACTCGCTCGGCATGCCCATCCTCGGTTCGCAGCAGAACGTGGAAGGTTTTACGAAGGAACAACTAAAAGAATATTTTGCCGATTATTATTCCCCGAGAAACGCCATCATTACCATAACCGGCAGGATCAAGCATGAGGACGCCGTAACAAGGGTGAGCAGGTTCTTTTCCGACCTCCGGGGAGGAGGCATCGAAGGTCCTTCAATAATCAGCCCTGAACCGTATAATGTCTTTAATATCTATGAAAAGGAACTGGAGCATGTCTACTTATGTATCGGGACACGTGGGGCGAGCCAGGTCGACAGGAGGAGATACTGCCTCTATATACTCAATGCCGTTATGGGCGGAAGCATGAGTTCTCACCTGTTTCAGGAGATACGGGAAAAAAGAGGGCTCGTTTACAATATTTACTCCTATGTAAACTGCTATCATGATACAGGTACGTTCGGTATATCCACGTCAACTTCGAAGGAATCTATCGTAGAGGTGCTGCAGTTGATCAAAGATGAGATTGCAAGAATAAAGGACGATGGTATTACCGATGCCGAACTCGCATTTTCCAAGGAACACATTAAAGGTAACCTTTTTATCTCCCTTGAGAGTTCCGAGACAAGAATGGGAAGATTGGCAAAGAACGAGATATACTTTGGAAACTATATACCACTGAAAGAGACACTCCACGAGATAGACAGCATCCAGAAAAGTGACGTAGACGAGATAGGGAAGTTCCTTTTTGAGCGTCCCGGAGATATATCCCTCACAGTACTCGGCAGTGTCGCCGGCAACAAGCTGGAGAACCTGTGGAAAAGTTAGAGGTCTTTGTCTCCAGGAAGGATGGGGCGCTTCTTCCACAGTATGCCACGAGCGCTTCATCGGGACTGGATCTCTGCGCATTCCTGGACGAAGCCCTCACCATGAAACCCCTTGAAAGGATCCTGGTTCCAACGGGGATCTTTATCAGCATCCCTAAAGGATTTGAGGCTGAGATAAGACCCAGAAGCGGCGTCGCATATAAATACGGTGTGACTGTTCTCAATACACCGGGTACGATCGATGCCGATTACAGGGGAGAGATCAAGGTGATCCTTATCAACCTTGGGGCTGAACCGTTTGTGATCCGGAACGGGGACAGGATTGCCCAGATGGTTTTTAAATCTGTGACGCAGATCGACTGGAGACTGGTCGATGCTTTACCTGGAACGGAAAGGGGCGAAGGCGGCTTCGGGTCAACAGGGATATCATGAACTTATACGAAAACCTCGATCACTTTATCCGTTATCTTACTTCGGAGAGAGGGGCATCACCTCACACCATTGACGCGTACAACAGAGATATCGTCGAGTTTGTTGGATTTCTCGAGGATATGTCCTCCATGATACCGGAAAGAAAACATCTTGAGACGTATATCGGTTTTTTGAGAGAAAAAGGGAAAAAGACGCGGAGCATAGTCCGGGCTATCTCAGCGCTGCGGAGCTTTTTTAATTTTCTCCTCATTGACGGAAAGATAACAAAAAGCCCCCTTGAAGATGTCGAGATCCCGAAGTATGTTCCTCCTATCCCGGAAGTCCTGAGCGAGGAGGAGATGCTGGAACTGATCAGGCTGCCCGAAGGGTCCAAGACGTCGCTCCGGGACAGGACCATCCTCGAATTGTTATATGCTACGGGGCTCCGGGTCTCGGAACTCATCAAACTGAAAAGAGGCGATGTCAATCTCGAAGCCGGTTTTTTGATAGCCTCCGGAAAGAGGTCGAAAGAAAGGGTCGTTCCTCTCGGTACCTATTCAAGGGATTCAA
>JAQTNJ010000178.1:4447-6655 GCA_028713955.1 Syntrophorhabdaceae bacterium | reverse complement strand
GAGAACTTGTTACCGTTGTAGGCTCGAACGGTGCCGGAAAATCCACACTGCTCAAGACCATTGCCGGCGCCCTTCACACATCAAAAGGTACGATCCATTTTGAGAATGCGGAGATACATAAGCTGTCCACGCCTGAGATCGTCAGGAAAGGCATTACATACGTCCCTGAAGCACGTCTCATATTCGGGCCCCTGACCGTTGAGGAGAACCTTGAGATAGGTGCATATATTGTGAATGATGCAGCGCAGAAGAGGAGTAACCTCGATTTTGTCTATCACCTCTTCCCACGTCTTGCAGACAGGAAAAAACAGCCGGGCAGGACACTGTCGGGCGGTGAACAACAGATGCTTGCAATCGGGAGAGGGCTGATGTCCAATCCGAAACTTCTCATGCTCGATGAACCTTCGCTCGGCCTCATGCCCAAGCTTGTTGACGAGATGCTGGGCGCTGTGGCCAAATTAAGGGGTGCAGGCAAGACCATACTCCTCGTAGAGCAGAACGTCCGGGAATCGCTTGAGCTGGCAGACCGCGGATATGTACTCCAGACAGGCCGTACAATACTGGAAGGAACAGGAGAGGAGCTTCTCAATACCGAATCGATCAGAAAGGCGTTTTTGGGATTGTGAGGAGCATCGGTGCCGAACTTTCCCCGCAAACACGCTCATTCCGCTCCAGCGGCGCTGTTACCGGGGCTTGCGTCGCCCCCTCCACGAACAAAGTCCGCGGAGCCTCCCCTTCTCGCCCACGGTGTGGACTTGTTTATATCGCTCGCGTTCGGCTTCGGAACTTTTGCTACGCAAAAGACCGAGCTTCCTTGCCTCACGACGGTTTGCTACTGGAAAGTTCGGCACCGATGCTCCAATTAACCATCAATGCGCAGTATTCAAACAAAAGTCTTCTGGTGTTGTTTTTAGTCCGGACGCGTGGTCATTGTTTATTCAAGTTATTGGTGATTAAACATTTAGCGAGGAGAAAAAAGCGAAAAGAGCGACGATGAAATATGATGATCCAAAAAAAATAAGGGCTATGATCCGGAGGGGTCAATGGAAAAAACCGACTGCCGGGCTCGCCCCCGGCTATGCGCAGGCTAATCTTGTCATATTGCCGCAAAGGTATGCCTTTGACTTTCTCCTTTTCTGCCAGAGGAATCCAAAGCCGTGCCCGCTCCTTGAGGTGCTGGAGCCAGGTCAGTTTACAACCATCTTTTTATCTTCAGGAGCCGATATCCGCACTGATCTTCCCCTCTATAATGTTTACAGAAAAGGAAAGCTGCAGAAGGCTGTTCCCGAAATAAGGGAACTCTGGCAGGAGGATTTCATCACATTCCTCATCGGTTGCAGTTATTCTTTTGAAGAGGTACTTATACGGGCAAAGATACCTGTCCGTCACATCGAGGAAGGGAGAAACGTACCCATGTATATAACGAATATCCCCTGCAATACTGCCGGTATCTTCAGGGGGACGCTCGTTGTTTCCATGAGACCCCTGCCTGTTGACAAGATCGTACCCGCTGTCCGGATCACCTCGCGATATTCCTCGGTTCATGGCGGACCGGTCCACATCGGGGACCCGGCAGCAATCGGGATCCGGAACATTAAGCGACCGGATTTCGGAGAAGCAGTGACCATCGGCAAAGATGAAGTACCCCTGTTCTGGGCTTGTGGTGTGACGCCCCAGGTTGCGGTGATGAATGCAAAACCGGATATCTGCATTACCCATGCCCCCGGACATATGTTTATTTCCGACGTCCTCAACGAAGAGCTGGCAAACCAGTAGCTCTAAACCGGCTCATGGCTCATAGCTGATAGCTCATAGCGGAACAGCCGTAATTCGTGAATCGTAATTCGTAATTGGAAGAATCGCGTAAAATGTGAAAGGCAGGTTGTCATTGCGAGCGTAGCGCGGCAATCTCATCTCCTGGGATTGCCTTTCTCCATTCACGACTCACGAATTACGAATTACGGGTTTCTTGCTTGCTGCCTTTCTTACATAATTTTACGAGAATATATTAAGTTTCTTCAGGCATACTCGATAATATATTGAGTATGGAGTGAACAGCTATTGATATAGATAGGGAGGTCTTATATGAAAGTCCTTGTGGTTGATGACTTTGCAACAATGAGAAAGATCATCAAGAACGTGTTGAAACAGATCAACGTGGATAGTGTTTTAGAGGCAGAGAACGGGAAACATGCCCTTACGGTTCTG
>JAQTNJ010000178.1:0-4347 GCA_028713955.1 Syntrophorhabdaceae bacterium | reverse complement strand
TTATATGAAAGTCCTTGTGGTTGATGACTTTGCAACAATGAGAAAGATCATCAAGAACGTGTTGAAACAGATCAACGTGGATAGTGTTTTAGAGGCAGAGAACGGGAAACATGCCCTTACGGTTCTGAAAGGCGATACCGTCGATCTCATAATAAGCGACTGGATCATGCCCGAGATGACCGGGATAGAATTCCTGAAGGCCTGCAAGCAGGATGAAGAAATTAAGAAGATCCCTTTTATTATGGTAACTGCCGAGGCACAGAAGGACAATATCATGGAGGCAATTAAATCAGGCGTTGATAATTATATCGTTAAGCCCTTTACCCCTGAGAAACTGAAAGACGCTATTGATAAAGCAAAAGCCCGCGCGGCACAATAACGATCCATGGAGGACACGATGACAATGGATGTCAAATATATAAACCCTTTTATTATGGCTGCAAAGAATGTTTTCACAACTATGCTCAGTATGGATCTGATGATGGGCAAACCAAACCTGAAAGATGTGAGGACAACCTCCGGGGATGTCACAGGTATAATGGGGCTTGTCGGTGATAAGAAAGGGACCCTCTGTATCAGCTTCAGGGATAAGGGCGCGCTTTTTGTCTTCAAGACCCTGATAGGCGATGAATGTGATTCCGTTACGCCTGATGTGGTAGATGCCGTAGGAGAACTGACGAACATCATATCAGGTGTAGCAAGAGGTGAGTTCGAGAAGGCCGGTATAAACCTCAAGGCGGCAATACCGATGGTTGTTGTTGGTAAAAACGTGGAAATGAACTTTATCACCAGGATACCGATCATTTCACTGCCGTTCAATTTCTCCGTCAATAACGGTGAGAACGAGGTTATGTTCCTCGATTTTTCCTTTGAGTGATTTCATTGTTTTATTTTAAAACCATTTTTTAAACCCGTATTTTTCATATCAGGATGAGCATCTGTGTCGGGATATCTATTCCCGGGACTCACGTCGCCCCCTCTGGGAGCGATCAGCTATCAGCAGCCAGCTTGCAGGATAAATAACCAAACACCAATAACCAGGCTCAGATTAATCATTGATACCCAATATTCAATCACCAAACAAAATTATTACCATTACCTTATGAATACATAATAGCTACAACGGTCCGCACGATATTTGTTGTTAAGTTTTTTTGAGACGATTCGATAAACATTGTATGAAATTAAATGCAATAGATATCGTAGAAAGGGGTTCGATTTCGTGAATGACGGTAATAGTGATCTATACCCGGAGACCCTTCCTTCTGACAGGTGGCCAGGCAACCTGAGGGAAATTATTTCCTCCCTCAGTGTCCTCACAAAACAGACCGAAGATCAGTTCCTGTCTATCGGCTCACGTCTCAATGATTTCTACAAGCAGTCAGGGGGTATCTCCGGATTGTCGTCCTCACTGTTAGACTGTATGCTCGGGGACGAACTGACCGGGACCACAGGCAGCCTGGAAAGCATACTGAACCGGATGAACACATATCTTGAACAGACAGATGAGGCATTCAGGGGGAGCCTTAAAACATTGAACGATGTGCAGGAAATGGTCAATGCCTCCAGAGCACCGCTGGAAAGTTTTAAAAAGATAGTAAAGAAGCTGAAGATACTGAGCATCTCGACGAAGATAGAAAGCGCTCAGATAAACAACGATAATAACGGTTTTTTAACCCTTGCAGATGATGTTGAAAGGCTCTCTGTGCTCATCCACGAAAAATGCAAGAACATATCCGAAAATGCCGGCGCCCTTGGCAGTATCATAGAACAGACCTTATCCCGTATGCATTTCATGGAAGAGAGACAGCATTCCCAGGTGGGCGCTATCTTCCGGGGCGTACAGTCAGGCCTTTCGACACTGACCGCCAAACATGAACGCTCCTCGAGGGCAGCCGGAGAGATATCGGAGAGACTTACAGTTATCTCTGATAATATCGGACAGGTTGTCATGAGTATGCAGTTTCACGATATCACGCGCCAGCAGCTTGAACATGTAGTAACTGCGCTGGAGAGCCTTACCCGTTATCTTGAGTCAGGATGTAAGGGCAAAGAGGACCTCTCGCCCCAGGCAGATGAAATAATAAAAGATATCGTTATTGAGACAGGAGACCTCTCGGAGCTGCAGTCCATCCAGATGAAGGATGCGCGGGATAAGTTCGTAAGTGCCGTTGAGAACATCCAGGACAGCTTAAGCGGCATAGCAACCGGCGTTGTAGGGCTGTCTGAGCAGACAAAGGAGGTTACGGGGACGGCTGACCTTGTAGCGTCATCGTTTTTTACCAATGTGGAATCCGGCATATCACAGGTCATAGCATCGTTACAGGATAACGCAAGGGCAAGCCAGGAACTTAGCGGCGCCATCGACAGCCTTCTCACTACCGTCGATGCAATGTCGAAGTTCGTTGATGATATCGAAGAGATAGGTGGGGAGATTGAACTGATCGCTGTTAATGCCCGCATTAAAGCAGCCCATACAGGTGATGAGGGAGCGCCCCTGGGGGTCATTGCCGAGGCAACACAAAAGTTGTCGATAGAAGCAAGCGCCCAGAAAATGGCAATATCGAACATGCTGAGGGAGATCGTATCAAAGACCGGGCAATTACACGAAGGCATACGCGCTGATGTCAATGAACGGTTGCGTGAAGTAGATGACATGGCAGAGGGTCTTAAGGGGCTGCTGGTCAACCTGCACCGTGTTCACGACAATATCCTTCATCTCCTCGGTAAGATTGACCGGGCATGTCAGGTGCTTGCCTGCGACATACAGGATAGTGTATCCGGGATTACAGTCCACAGACAGTTTGAGGAAACGATCGCCGGGATTATGTTCACCCTTGACAACATAATCGGTGAATCACGGCGGCTTGTTCCTGTCGATGATATACGCAACAGGAAGGGTGCCCTCGTAAACCTCAAACAGCACTATACCATGCAGAGTGAGTACAATATCCATGAATCCTATGAGAGTTCCAGGGTCATTGATTTGAAAAAGGCGAGGGAATTGAAGACAGAAGATAAGGATTCTGCAGGTAGAACTTCCGGCACGGAGATTGCAGATGATTATGGTGATAACGTGGAATTATTTTAGATCCACAAACAATAAACAAGTGGGGGATGATAGGGTGCAGACATGATGAATTATTCAGTACAGGAAGGGCCAGAGACAGCGAATATCACATTCCGTGGTGAGCTGACCGTTCGATCCGCCGGTGAAATCCGGGAAATCCTCCGCAAAACCCTTGATGGATGCCGGGCAGTTACAGTACGCCTCGAAGATATAGAGATCCTTGATCTTTCCTGTATCCAGATCTTCTGCGCCGCACAAAAAACAGCATTTAAGATGAATAAGCAATTGGCCCTCGATACGGTATTACCGGAGGCCGTGGTCCGTACCATTGAACAGGCCGGTTTTTACTGTTTGAAGACCTGCGGTAATAATAAAAATAATGCCTGCCCGATGACGAGGAGGACAGATGGCTAAGTGTATTATGACCGTTGATGATTCGGTAAGCGTCCGCCAGATGGTCAGCTTTACCCTGAAGAACGCCGGGTATGAAGTGGTGGAAGCGAGTGACGGCCAGGATGCACTGGGCAAACTGAACGGGTCTCACGTCAACATGGTTATCACAGACCTTAATATGCCCAACCTTGACGGCATAGGGCTCATCCGTGCGATCAGGTCCGATGACGCCTATAAATTCGTTCCCATTGTTATGCTGACCACTGAGTCACAGGACACAAAAAAACAGGAAGGAAAGACCGCCGGTGCAACGGGCTGGATAGTAAAGCCTTTCAAGCCGGAGCAACTCCTCGGGGTCGTAAAGAAGGTGCTGGGATGAGTCAGACAATCGATGCGCAAAGTGAAATCTATAAAGAAGAGGCAAGGGAGCTCCTCGTGATTCTTGAAGATTCTCTCCTGCAGCTCGAAAGTTCTCCTGATGATACGGAGCTTATCGGCCAGATCTTCCGTGCATTACATACGATCAAGGGTTCAGGATCGATGTTCGGATTTGACAGGATTGCTGCCTTTACCCATGAGGTTGAAACTGTTTTTGACCGTGTCCGCAACACGGAGATACCCGTTTCAAGAGAGCTCATTGATCATACCCTGAAGGCAAAGGATTACATAAAGTTGTTGCTTGAAGCGCCCACCACAGACGAAGCCCCTTGTGAACAGGAATTAGAAACACTTATTAGTTCTTTTAACAGGCTTGTTTCAGAACACAAGGCAACAAAGACCCAAAACCCTTCCCCCAATGCTTCTACCACTATTTTGAGTACACAGGGGGCTTCGTTATCTAATACACCCGTCGGATTATTGACATATCGTATCAGGTTCTGTCC
>JAQTNJ010000177.1 GCA_028713955.1 Syntrophorhabdaceae bacterium | reverse complement strand
GTAAAACCCTTATACTTGCAAGCACACATGGGAATACCGTTACCACCGCCGAAGTGGATGGTAAGCCTGTTATTATCGGGCTGAACGCTTATATTAAACGCTGAGTTACTATGAAAATGTAGCTGCAGCGCACCCATTCTCCGATCTGACTACCTTCACGGATACAGGGTTAATGTACCACGGTATTCCTTTCAAACCCAACAAACTTTTTAGATCCCCATTCCCGGGCCTTATTTCCCCTCATGGAAAGGAAGGGTATCGTGCACGAGTTGATATTATTGGATATTTACTTTTTACTTGACGGGAGGATTATAGGATGTCCCTCATAGTCCTCATAAATTCTTCCTTGCAAAATATATGGAATGGGAGGGGAATGGAGAAAAAGGCGGAGTTTGGGGAGAATCTTAAACGTCCCTTCCATCCTTTTCCATTAATCATCCTTTTCTTATAAAGAATCTCTTGACAAGAGTACAATATATTGTATAATAAAGTACAATTATTTGTATTATAAAGTACATTATATGTATGGATTATAGAATAGATCGAAATAGGCTGTTTGACAGGTTCAGCGCCTGGAGCAGCTATCTGAAAAGAAAGGTCCGCCTTATCGCCTGCGGCGGGACAGCCATGACCCTCCTGGGGATCAAGGACAGCACAAAAGACATAGATCTGATTGTGCCGGATACAAAAGAATATAAGTACCTGATCGGGATGCTGGAGGCTTTTGGATATGTTCAAATCTAAAGATGACCTGCATGAACGGCTGGAGATGTTGGGATTCCCGGTGCTTGAGACAAGATCTATACAGACTGCAAATACAACACTGGCCGAGGTCGCGGAAAGCAAAGATATCCGTCTATGGGAAGGGTTCCCGGTAATGTTGGCCAACAGCCTTGAAAAACATTGGTTCAGCTACAACGAAGCAAAAGGATATCTCAAGTCAAAGAAGGGGATATCGAGACTGGATCTGCTTATCATTATGTCTTTAGCGGTTTATGAGGTTATGCGTTTGAGCTTGCCCGGAATGGAAGTGCTCCGCAATCTTTTTAAGACAGATAAAAATCAGGATTTCCGGTATTTCCTTCAAAAGCTGGAAGGCAACGATGATTTTGTACTTTTCAATAAAACAATGTCCGGCGAGCGGATAAAAAGTGCGTTCAGCACCTATTACGGAGGAGCACAGACCGGGCTTAGGGAACTGCTTTCCGTGAAAGACCAGCATGACCTCCAGTATGCCCTGTCGCAGTTCTTCCCGCCAAGGCAAAAGGAACTGGTGCTGAAAAAGCTGCGTAATGAAAAACTGACTAAAACAGAGAGGGAATATTATTCACGGGTGGTTAAGAAAAAGGTTCTGGCGCTTGCAAATCCCGAACTGCAAAAACTCTCCCAGAAGCTGTTGTGACATCCTTTTTGCGCAAAGCCCAGGATTGCCTCCGGTGCGCCCGCCCTTGTCGCCTTGTTATCTTTCAGTGACTCATTAGCCGCTGTGATAGAATTAAGGCAGTGAATAGTGAACATTCAGGACAAGCATCGGCGTCGGACTTTCCCCGCAAACACGCTCATTCCGCTCCAGCGGCTCCAATCGCTCGCGTTCGGCTTCGGAACTTTTGCTTAGACGCAAAAGACCGAGCTTCCTCGCCTCACGACGGTTTGCTACAGGAAAGTCCGACACCGATGCCCTCAGTTACGTATGCCGGTTCCGTCTGTTTTGTTTTAACGTTGAACGTTGAACATAGAACGTTGAACAGGTTTCCCCTGCCGCCTCACGATTTACAGAAGTTTCGCTATGAGCCATGAGCCGCCTTTCATTTCGTCCTTCGTCCTAGCAAAGCGGACGTCCTTCGTCCCTCGGTTCTCCCACTCACGCCTTACGTCCTTCATACGTGACCACCGGTAAAGAATTTCATTGCATTTTTATGACCTTTGAAGGATGATTACAAAAAAGGTGGGTTCATGGGGAATCAATCAACTTACAAGAGATTCTTTGGCTGCGGGATAGTTATTGAATTATCGAAGGGCGTCCCCTCTGCCCCTCCAGTTGCAAGGAAAAGGTTCCGGGCATCACTGGCCTCCGACAAGAATATACTGCGCCTGATGAAAAAGATAGAAGATCGTCTGAGTCAAGGATAAAGATTTGACCCCATTGGCACATTCAGGCTGTAAAGATTTGACCCCATTGGCACATTTAGTCTTTACTCATAGTCTTTAGGTTTATAGAGATGACAACTGGCAAAATTGGACAAAGACCCCCCTTTCGACAGACGGGATCCTATACCAGTTTCAAACACTTAGGCGGAACCATAGTCACCTTGGAACAAGTTGAAGAGGAAGTATCGCAGTGGCCACTGGACGGGCTCCTTGGATTTTTGGCTATGCTCTCACTCGAAGCAGTACATAATGGTCAAGATTTTTTCGACCCCCGGTATCAAGGCGAATATCTAAATTTGGCAATTGTTGATGATTTTCCTGCTGTCCTCCCACGCGTTCCGACCATGTATGCCCCGGCCCGTATTCCGTTCACTGAGGGACAGCACGTTTTTATTCATGAGCTAAATATGGCACAACTCACCCATATTTCAGTTCTAAAAGCAAGGGAAGGCTGTGTCACAGATTTCAACTACGATCTGAGGCGGCGAATTTGCCGCCTTCTTCTAATTATGAATGACGTGTTTAATAGAAAAAATACTCCTGTAGAGACTATTCGGAGGAGCCTTGTTGAGCGACGACAGTTCGCGCTGGAATGGCTCAGGTACCACCAGTTTAATCGTTTCTTTAATAGTGCATTCAGTACAATGGCTAAACTGGCACGCCAGCGAATTCTATTACTCAAAATATTACCAAAGTTCTTTAAAGACATAGAAGAAGCCTTCCGCGATGCTACGCAAGGAGTGAATCTGCAGAGATACTTTGAGATACTAACACTCATTGTTTCGCATGTTTATTACGAAGTGAAACCTGGTAAGCATTGGTTTCAGAAAAAAAGTTTTACTTCCCAACTAAAAGCAAACGCCGAAGAAGTCGAGCTTATAATGCGGAGGTGGATACGAACGCCAGAACAGTATCGAGAGAGATGGACTGAGTGGAAATCATCTCACCCTTCACCAGGGTTTACTGGATTTGATTTCGTTTGCCTACGTGAAACACCACTGATTGAAGGCAGACCCGACGAGCTTGTTTGCCCGGTGCTGCCATTTTTATTGGCCAAAATCGAGGATGACCCTTTTTTTATTCTTTCTGACTACTTGGGTAATCCGAGTGAATTTCAAACCGCCATAGGTGAGGCTTATCAACAATATGCGGCTAGTCTTGTGGAGCGGATAGGAAAAAACGACCCTAGTGGCACTTGGAGCTACCAACCCAGCCCCACAATCAAGGGCAACATTGAATTAGCAGACGATTTCTTGCAGAGGGACAAGACGGCTGTTTGCTTTGAGCATAAAGGCGGTCGGCCAGGCACAGACTTTCTCAGAGGAGGTGAAGGGGATCGTCTCCTTGGACCGTCTGATATTATTTTAAAAAAATTGGATAGAAAAGAATCAGTCACCCATCGAGAAGGACGAAATCATGATGAGGGTATTATAACGAGGGGAATGTGGCAACAGAACTTGCATGGCCAAGAACTTGTTGCTTGGGCAGAGGGGAAGACGGGCAATAGGTCCGATGTTGTCTTCCCTATTATTACTTACCTGTGTGACGTCCTCATAGATGAAGTTGTCTTTTCAGTGTATTTAGACCCGCTCATGGAAACTACAAAACTTTACACAAACGATTTCTGGCAAAAACCTCAGTGGTTACACATCGATGATCTCGAAGCGCTGGCAGCCCTATCAGAGCAAGGCTCTATAAATATTTCAGAGCTTCTCAATGAGAAAATAACCAAGTTCAAAAATGAACGATTTGATTTATTTCTCTATGAACGATTCGGTAAGAAAATAACCATTGACAGGAACTTAATGGGTGAAGCGACAAGATTACTCAAAGACACCAAGGTCACATTCTGGGAAGATATTGTGGAAACAGAAAAGAGCTTATGATTCCCATAAAAAAGCGTGAAAGATGATCAGGCGATGGAAAGGGGCATGCGGCAATGCTGATCACTTGACAAGTTTTTGAAATAGCAGGACAATGGATTTATGGGCGGGGAAGTTAATCAAGAAATGAATGGGAAGAAGAAAAATGTTGAATATAGATACCTAAAAAGCTTTTTGTCTTTGTTGAGAAATGGCTTGGATATTAGTAATGATGATATTGAATGTAGGGAGTCACCCGATTTCATTATCAACCTTGGCAACAAGAGAATAGGTATTGAAATAACAGAACATCATTCGAGCGAGAGAGATGCAAATAAAAGGTCTCGTCGAGCGACCGAAGAAGATTGGGAAGTATTGAGAACAACTATTAGGGATAGGGTCTGGAAAGATAGCGATTTGAGCCAGACGTATGGCTATCTCGAATTCAAAAAATTGGAGTTGCCTCCCAGAAAAAAATTTAGAAGTTTTACTGATGAGATCATTCAACTATCCAAAGAAATGATCCATACCCATCGCGAAGTTGTAAAGATCGACGAGAAATATCCTCTGCTTTATAAATACATGAATAAAATGCACTTAAAAATTGTTAGATGCTTCATAACGTGGGATTGGAATTATGAAGGCGGAAGCGTCGGTCTGACTGAAACAGAATTAATCAAAACAATCGAACTAAAAACGAGCAAAGCAAGTGGGTACGTAAAAAACGATATAGATGAACTATGGTTGATTATTGTTGAAGGGCATAGAATATCACAAGCAATGGGTCTTAATTTAGAATGGTATCTGGATGACTTCAATAGTGTAAATAGTCTATTACAAGGGTCGCGATTTAATAAAGTCTATATCTATCAATACATGCATAATCTTATTTATGAATGGCCCAGATGGATCAAAATAGGTCAAGAGCGTTTTATAGAGACTATTAAAGAACCCGAGAGATCAAACGGATAGGAATAGATAAAACGTCTATTGTTAAAAAAAGAGGATTGAGGGATTATTAAAGAAATCCGACTACTGGTGACACCCGTATTATGCATACTTATGAAAATAGCCAATTAAGACATGAGTAAAGATCTAAAATATGTAGAAGTTAAAATGACTCCTAGCCAATTCTGGGATATGATGAATGAAGTCGATACATTTTTGGCAAGCCAAAACGTGCCAATTCATGCTCGCCCAATACGTGCATTTCTGGAAGTCGGTAAACGATTGCACGTAAACATATTAATTGCACCTGCTCATAAGATTACCGACCCTATATTGTTTACAAGCCACAATATCGCAACGCATATAAGTAACTGGTACGATGAGAGATACGGCGATAGGCTAAAAATTCATATGGGACCTGGAAGCGTGGCGATATTGATAAGGGGAGACGCATGGAAGGTAGTGCTGCCAAGGGTGTATGGCCTCGTGACCTACGTATGTGACCCCGAAATTGAAAAATATAAAAATATGCCTAAGTTCAGTACTAGGGGTCGCCCCATTGTCCTAAATATATTTAATTGCATAGAAAATATGACAGAACACTATGCAAGCCAGCTGTCACCAGAAGAATTGAAAGCCATAACAATGTTCTTTGACTTATCGCTTAAATCACTTTACCAACTTGAGAAAATTCAGTCAAAACCCTTTATCAAAGAAGCGCTATCTGATTTGGGTTCAGCCGTTTATCATATTTTCAATATACCTCCACACTATGGCTTTTCAAAATGGTCGAGCTTGCAATTCATCGAGAAACAGATTAAATCTTTGCTTAAAATAAAAGGGGTGAATTTCCCATTCAAGCATGACCTTTCTTTACTGGCAAAAATAGCAACGGAGCACGGGCTTCTTATCTTAGACGAAGTACTTCTAGACAAGGTTAAATGCGATCCTGGGATTAGATATGGTGAATATCTAACATCTTTAAAAGAGGCGATGGATGCACATATGGCGTCAATTCAATTGGCCCATACAGTATCAAAGGCAATAAATATATAACTATAGGTGAAATCACGACTACCTTGAAAGAAACAAAGGGACCAGGCATTGATAAGAGACAACGAAACCATAGACGAGCAGAAGAGCAGAGGGCGAGAGGAGCAGAGCGATAAAGCCCCGTAAGGCGTAAACTGGATGCTGATTAAAGGCTACGTAGTGCTTTCATGGTATTCATAGTGGTCTGAGAATTTAGGCAAAATATGATAGTAGAGCATCGGTGCCGGGGTATCCTGTAGCAAACCGTCGTGAGGCTTAAGAAGAACAGAAGAGCAGAGGGTGAGAAGAGCAGAAGGCAGAATAGCCGGTTAGTACTGCTTTTTTCATCTGGTATTTACTCCGAACGCTGAACTCCGAACGCTCAAAACTGCCCCGCAGGGGCCTTGCCGAACGCGAGCGAATGTAAGCCGCTTTAATACCGATTTGTATTCAAAAATAGAGCGAGGCGACGAGGAGGAAGCGACGGAGGCGAAACAGTTGGGGGTCAAATCTTTATCATTGACTTTGCCTCCTTTTTCCCTTATCCTTCCTCATGGCCAGACCGCTTCGCATCCAGTACGAGAATGCCTATTATCACGTAACCTGCCGGGGGAATGCCCGTGCAAGGATATTCCTTAATGACTATGACCGGAAGACCTTTATCGATCTCCTTCAGCGTTCAAAAGAGATCTATCAGGTAGACATTATAGCCTTTGTCCTCATGAGCAATCATTTCCACCTTGTCGTAA
>JAQTNJ010000176.1 GCA_028713955.1 Syntrophorhabdaceae bacterium | reverse complement strand
GTTATAAGGCAAGATGGATGCTTGGTGTCCCAACCCTGTACCGGATGATACTGGAGAATGACCGCCTCGATCAGTATAATCTCAGTTCAATGCGGTACTGTTACTGTGGAGGCGATGTCCTGCCCGTGGAGGTCTTCAAGACCTGGAAGGAAAAATACGAGGTGCCGCTGTACCAGGTCTATGGCTCAACAGAGATAGGCCATGTTGCCTACAGCCCGTTGACCAAAGAGCCTTCCGCGACGACTATAGGAAAACCGCTCAAGACGAGAAAATCAATCGTTGTGGACCGGGAAACGCTGGAAAAACTCCCGCCCGGAGAACTCGGCGAACTTTGCGTTACCTCCCCATACCCGATCAAGGAATACCTGAATAAACCTGAGGAGACGAGTTATTCTTATGTCCAGATCGACGGAGAGACCTATTACAGGATGGGCGACTTCGTGAAGATGAACGAGGACGGAGAACTTGAGTTCGTTGAGAGGACCGCGGATATCATCAAACACAAGGCGTACAGGGTCTCCGCGTCGGAAGTGGAGGCAGTCCTTCAGGACCATCCCACGGTCATCGGCGCCTGCGTTATCGGTATCCCTGACCCGAAGGTCGGCGAAAGGATCAAGGCCATCGTTGTCCTGAAGGAGGACGCCAAGGGTATCGGCAGCGCCGAACTTCTCAGATGGTGCCGCGACAAGCTTGCGGCATACAAAGTCCCCAGTTATATAGAGTTCAGGGATATGCTCCCCAAATCAAAGGTGGGCAAGCTTTTAAGGCGCGAGATAAGGGACGAAGAAAAGCGCAAAATGGAAAAAGAGAAGAAGAAACCTTGAACATAGAACTTTGAACGTTGAACGACTACATATCACGTATCCATAACAGACGGTGATGCCCAGTTTTCTCCTCCCGGTATAAGGGTTTTTGCCAGATCCTTGAGAGACAGGATACCGGTTAATTTTGCACCGTCATATACAAGAAGATGCCTGACATGTTTTGCCACCATGAGTTTGACGCAATGGTCAACAGGGTCTTCAAGTTTTACAGAATACAGCTTTGTAGCCATAATCTCTTTTATATTTGTATCCTTCGATGACTTTCCATGGAGGACGAGCTTTCTTGCGTAGTCCCTTTCTGTAACGATCCCAACTGCCCGACCACCATCGATAACAACGAGCGCGCCTACCTCCTTTTCAGCCATACGCTTCAGCGCTTCAAACATAGTTACATATGGTGATATTGACCAAACCTCGTGTCCTTTCACATGAAGAATTTCTTTAACGGTCTGCATAATCTACCCCCACCTTTGAAGTGTTTTGGTTGAATGTATCTATTATTTATATACCCGATAACTTTTTTCTGCAACTAAAAGTAAATATGGTCGGTTTACCTTTTACAATACGGCAGGCTGAGACCGTTTTTGAAGAGGACACGGGTGGTGACATCTGATCGAATTGAAGGTCTGCCGTGGTCGATGATCCCCGGTATGTCCCCCTTTTTATACTGTTCGAAATCAGGGTCCCAGGGGAAGGTGACGAACGGCTGGTCAGGTATATCCACGGAGACAGGCTGGATAGGCCTTGATGTTTTTCTGTCTTTCAATGAAAGGAGAACTTCATCGATCCTTTCGAAACGGGCAAGGTCTTCGAGGGTTGCAATGGTAGGCGGCATGAGTATCATAGTTCCATTGAGGTTTTCTTCCAGTGCGTCCCGTGGGGCGATCCATCGTCCGTCCGTTGTTTCTTCCCCGTCAGCCGATGCGCTCTGGTTTTCAGGCATGGCGGCGATAAAGAAATGTGTATAGAACCTGACAGGTTTCCCCTCGGGTGTGATCCAGTGGGCAAAGTGGACGAACTGATCGAGGGTATAGATAAGGTCTTCCTTCTCTGCCAGGTGAACGAGCGTCATTTTACCTCTCTGAAGAAGGTCTCTGTAATTATCAAAACGTTCCCGAACCGGCGTGTCTTCATTGGCAACGGTCTCACCGGTCCTGTCCGCGGCAAAGAGTACCCCTGCCTCTTCAAAAAGCTCCCTGACCCCCGTTACCCAGAAGGCAAGACTCTCCTCTTCTGAAAGCGTTCCGCCGAGTATTTCTTTCGCCCTTGCGGGAACAACGCCCCTGCAGCGGGCAAAGGTCTTTTGATCCTTGTCCTGTATATCCGTAATACCGCCCGGAAAGACATAGCTGCCTGCCATAAATGTCTGTCGTTCCATCCGCTTTACAAGGAAGACCTTCAGCCCTTCAGCGTCTTCTTTCAGCAGTATGATCGCTGCCGACCTTTTCGGAACTAAATTTTTCATTTTCTGTCTCCCATGTACGGTCTGCGAAACCCGTTTTATCTGGTTCATTTGGTATATCTTGTCTGCCTGGTCTTAACGTTGAACCTTGAACATAGAACATTGAACATATTTCAGTATTATCTCTCTGCTCTCTGCCCTTTGCTCTCCGCTGCCTTCACAGGTTTTCTTTCGCCCAGGCGATTCGTTTTTCCGGTGTCGCAAAGATCTCAGCCGGTGCCGTATCAACGTGTTTGAGTCTTTTCAGTAAACCGCTTCTGTTGGCCATCTGAATAGCGAGGCCGGGACGGGCATTCAATTCAAGAAGCACGGGGCCTTGATCACGGTCGATCACTATGTCGACGCCCACGTAACAAAGGCCGGTCATATCGATGGCCAGGACGGCAATGGATAGCATTGTTTCCCAGTGTGGCACCTGTATACCGCTTACAGGGTTTCCTGTATCGGGGTGGAGTGTCACGATCTGCGATTTATGTACGGCGGTGATTGTTCTTCCCGTTCCCAGTTCAATTCCTGCGCCGATCGCGCCGCGGTGGAGGTTTGCCTTTCCGTCCGAATCCTTTGTCGGTAGTCGAACCATGGCCATCACGGGTACACCCCGGTAAACGATGATCCTTACATCGGGCACGCCCTGGTAGGTAACCGCGGAAAAGACCTCATCCGGGTGAATAAGGGATTCTATGATCGCATGGTCTTCCTGCCCCTGAAGGGAGAATATCCCTGATAGGATGTCCGATATATGATAGCTCAGGTATTCCAGGCTGACCTCCCTCCCGCTCTGGGTAAGAAAACCGTTCCCTGTCCGTTCCGCGATGAGAATGATGCCGCTTCCGCCCGAACCGCTTGCAGGCTTAACAACAAACTCCTTCAGATCCTTCAGCGTTGCCTTGAGGTTTTTGAGGCTGCCGTGATTCTCGATGATGCTGTAGAGCGCGGGTGTCGGTATCCCGTATTGCCTTGCAAGTCCTTTCGTGAGCACCTTATTGTCTACGAGAGGGTAGCGGGACCGCGCATTGCAGCGCATGATATACTCGGCGTTACGGCTGTTTATGCCGAGAACGCCCGCTTCGTTCAGTGCGTGGAGCAGACGTGCTATCATGAGGGACTGTGGAATTCCCGGAACCGGAAAAGTTCTGAAAGGCGGTAGCCGGTATATCTGCCGACAAGCATCTGCAGGGCGCCGACTGCGAGAAGAAGTTCAGGATATATAAAAAATGTTAACTGGAGGGTCTCCCAACTGATGATGAGGTATGTTATGCAGGCAACTGCAGCACTTCCCGCAGCGGTCTGTAATGCCGTTCGGGCGCCGTGCTCCTCTACCACGACAAAGAACCGTTCTATGGTCATAACGAGAATGACAAAAGGGAGCAGACCAACTGCCATAACCTGACGCAGCCCGAGCTTATTGCCGAAGAGGGCGAGGAGCGTGAAGCAGACAATGACAAGCGTCAGCAGCACCGACATGCGGGGTACCAGAAGGAGGCGAAGCCGGTCAAGGAGGCGCCGCGCCGCATAACCTATCAGGATGACGCCTGCGAATATGGCAAGTCCGTATACCAATCCGGTATTGCGGAAGGAGAGCGCCATCAGGACGGGCATGAATATCCCGAACGTTGGAAAGCCTATTATGTTGCGGAGTATACAGATGAGAAGGGCGCCGATGGGGACGAGAAGCAGGATACGGAAGGTCTGCTGGAATTCAGCGGGCAAACGGAAAAGCGACCACCGATCAAGGAACCGGTCCGAACGGCTGATATGTTCATAATTGAGGCGCCACTGGCCGACGATCTGTCGGTTTATGTCCCAGCGGACATCACTGATCTCTCCTCCGGAAACATCAACAATCGGTTTGCCATCTGATGTAAGGGTTAACAGCGAGGCCTGGTCTTTCAGTATCTCTTTCCCGTCGATGCTGACGCTTTCCCACTTCCGCCCGTTCCATACGTCGATCCAGGTCAGAGGTCTTGTGGTAATACCTTCAGTGAGCCTGATGCCCTCGATAATCCTCGCGGGGATTAAAGCCGCTCTGAAAAGTGTCAGGGGAAGTATTGACCGGTCGTATTTCCCTTCCATGCGTTCAAGGAACTCGCGTTCGCGACCTTCGGCAAGAGGTTTCTCCCGGATGTCCCTTACGAATTGCAGGATGGACCTGATTCTGCCCGGAAGAGGGAGGGATTGGAATCTGCCCGTTATCCTTTCGGCAGTTGCCTGATCGTTTTTATTGATTGATGACGGGTATTTTTCCAGAGCAGGAGGCTTCAGCTTTGCAGTGCCGGAGGGACGCATCAGGATCATCTCACGGTATGAGGCAATTTCACCATCAGGACCTGTCTGTCCGGTCCATACTCCGTAACGTCCCGACATGTTTCTGGTGAGGGTGAAGCTTAACGAACCGGAGCCGAAATACTCCTCCGATATAATCTGTCCAGGTTTTTCCGACGGTAAAGCAACGAAGAGGGTTGTATTGCTGCCGCTGCTTTTTACGTGTCCCTCGAACTTTAGCAGGAAAGCTCGTCCCGGTGCCGCCGGGAAGATTGGATAACCGAGGACCATGATCCGGTAGAGAAGAAGCGCGGAGGTGATGATGAAAAGACCAAACGCCAGCATGACTGCAGGGCGTTTCATTTCTGCTGCACCCCCGGACAGCTCGGGACTGTACATTTTGTCTGCGTACAGTCGATGACAAAATTATTCATTAGGGTATTCCGGCCCAGGAGCATAGGATATTGAACACCGGAGCGATCATTCAGGTTGACCCTTGTGCGAAGACGTTTTGAGGCTATACAGATCTCAAGCTCCACAACGACCCTTCTTTCACGTGCTTCGGCGGACCTTATCGTTTTATGTTTTACGATGGGAAGGCTCAATTCTGTCCCGCTGTATTGCGGCGCAAGTTTGAATGTGACGGTATTACCCTTTATCTTTATATCCCTTGCATCGAGGGATGATGATGCGGCGCCCGTGTCGATACGTGCAGGGAGGATGATACCCCATGGCAGAAGCATCACATCCTCTATGACCCCGATATTGATCTTCTCGGAAGCGCGAGCCCCTCTTTCCATGATCATCATGAAAGATATGTATAATAATAGTATGAGCGTTAAGGACAGGAGAATCTTCCCAATCCCATTTTTCCGGTTATTTATTATAAATATTCCTTGTGCCGGACCTTGCACAGAAAAGATTATATCACATCAAACCCTCATTTCATCAAAAAACCGCTCCGTGTCCTGTTTATATAGTGAGCCATATGTGGTATAATAGGGTTTAGGAATAAGGTCTAAGGAGAGCAATCCATGGGTTTTGTAAGAGAACCGGCAGTAAGCGGCATGTTTTATCCTGATGACCCGGGAGTGCTCAGAAAAGATGTTGAAAAATACCTCAAAAACGCCGCCGTTTCCCCTGTACCGGGTCAGATTACCGGCATTATTGCGCCTCACGCAGGGTACGTGTATTCCGGGCAGGTAGCGGCATATGGTTTCAAGACGATTCTGGACAGGGTATTCGATACGGTCATAGTGCTGGCGCCAAGTCACAGGGTCTATTTTGAAGGGGTTGCCGTTATGGAGAAGGGCAGCTACAGGACGCCACTTGGTCTGGCAGGGATCGATGAGGAGACCGTTGCAGACCTTGTAAGGTCGTCGGCTGTGGTAAAACCATTTGCGGAAGCCCACAAAGATGAACATTCCCTTGAAGTGCAAATCCCTTTTTTGCAGTCTGTTTTAAAAGATTTTACCATTGTTCCACTGATCATGGGCACACAGACCGTTGATCTGTGCACCGCATTGTCAGATTGCATTGAGAGTGTAATCCGGAAGGGCAACAAGCAATTTCTCGTCGTTGGAAGTACTGATCTATCTCACTATCACCCTTATCCGGAAGCAGTAAAGCTTGACAGTGTCATTGTCGATCATCTCGAACATTTCGATGTTCAAGGCATGATCAAAGACCTTGATATGAGTAAAGGCGAAGCATGTGGCGCAGGGCCGATGCTCACAACGATGATGGTATCGGATAAACTTGGCGCGAAACACAGCCAGGTAATGAAGTACGCAAATTCAGGCGACGTCTCCGGTGACAGAAGTGCTGTTGTCGGCTATGTGTCGGCAGTGTTTTACAAATCCTGACAGGTATCATCGATGGATCTTTCCGAAAAAGAAAAGGATCAGCTTAAACGGATAGCACGGGATACAATAGAAGGCGTTCTTTTCGGGACCGATAAGAAATCTTCTGAGATACCGGAAACGTTGAACGAGAAAAGGGGCGCCTTTGTAACTGTGAAAAAGAAGGGGGAATTAAGGGGTTGCATAGGATACATAAAGGGTTTTCTGCCTCTCCATGAGACCATCAGGGAGATGGCCATTCAGGCGGCATTCCACGATCCCCGGTTTAATCCCGTCAACATAAATGAATGGAAGGATATCGATGTTGAAATATCTGTCCTTACACCAATGA
>JAQTNJ010000175.1 GCA_028713955.1 Syntrophorhabdaceae bacterium | reverse complement strand
AGACGAGAGACCCGATGAGCGACAGGGGAAGCAGGACGTATATGACGGAACGGGTGAGATCAACCCAGAAATTGCCTATTGTGTCTTTTGCACCTGAAACAGAGCTCCGCACAAGCCCTCTTGACAGTGCGAGGGCAACGGCTATGCCTGACGCTGCCGATACAAAATTCTGCCACGTGAGCGCTGCCATCTGGGTAAGATAGGTCATCGTGGTCTCACCGCCATAGGCCTGCCAGTTTGTATTTGTCGTAAAGCTTACCGCCGTATTAAAGGCGAGGTCAGGGGCTATTGGTCCAAGACCCTGTGGGTTGAAGGGGAAGAGATGCTGCAACCTTTGAACACAATAGGTTATGAGAACGCACAACATACTGAAAGAGAGCAGAGAAACCGTATATGCCGCAGCCGTATGCTCCCTTGACTCATCAATTCCGCATATCCTGTAGATAAAACGTTCCGGTCTTCCGAAGATTCCGGGAAGCGGTCTCTTTTTATCCTCGAAGACACGATAGAGATACGTTCCAAGAGGTTTTGCCAGAACGACGATCACCAAAAAATAAACAATAATCTGTATCCATCCATAGAGATTCATGGGAAGCACCTTAAAAACGTTCCGGCCTTAGGAGCGCGTAGACCAGATATATTCCGAGCAATATCGACATAATCATGCCTATTGTATATTCCATGTAACTGTCCCTCCCTACATCTTGCAGAAGCCGGTCATGTAGACCCAGGCCACCACGAAAAACACCAGCATTACAATGGAGAATATTGTGTCCACCATAAGCACCTCCAGTATTAGTTCTTGCTGACATAATAGCAACCGGCGTGCCATAGAGATATTTCTTATAATACCAATGTAATCAGTGGGTTATTGTTATTGAAGGGAGATCGTGGAATTGCAATATGAAAGACGAAGGCCTGACGATGTTGCACAATGCAATGTCAGGGAGGAGATGTTACTCGTCGTCGAGTTTTTTTCGTTTACGCCAGAGGGTCGAGGCATCAATGCCCAGCACCTGAGCCGCCTCTTCAAGGGAGGCAGAACGTGCCAGCACTGTCCTGATATGCTCTTTTTCTATTTCTTCGAGGGTGTGATCGCCGCCGATCCTGGCTGACCCGGATCCCTCACGGAAGACCATTCTCTCCGGCAGATATTCCGGTTCAATGGTTCGTGACGGACATAAGATCACGACCCGTTCTATGACATTGCGAAGCTCCCTGACATTTCCCGGCCAGGGATATGAGACCATCACTGTCTTTGTCGGTCCTGAGAGCTCCGGGAGCGGTTTTTTTTCATCCCTGGCAAAAAATGAGAGGAAGCTGTTTGCCAGGGGGATAATATCCTGTTCCCGTTCCCTGAGCGGAGGAACCGTAACCTCGATAACGTTTATTCTGTAGAGGAGGTCTTCCCGGAACCTCCCTTCCTTTACTGCCTGCTCCAGGTCCTTGTTTGTTGCGGCAACAATCCTTACGTTTGCCTGACGGGTTCTTGTCTCACCCAGGCGCTCGAACATTCGCTCCTGTAAAAATCTCAACAGCTTGGCCTGCAGACCAGGAGATATCTCGCTGATCTCGTCTAAGAACAATGTCCCGCCTTCGGCTATCTCTACTGTTCCCTGTTTATCCTGAATGGCGCCCGTGAAGGCACCACGTGTGTGTCCGAAGAGTTCACTGGTCAGGAGTTCCCCGGAAAGCGTGGGGCAGTTGACCGTAACAAAAGGTCTGGCGCCGCGAGGACTCTTCATGTGAAGGGTACGGGCGAGAATGCCTTTCCCTGTGCCGCTTTCCCCTTTGATCAACACCGTTGCATCTGATGGCGCCGCTTTCATAATTGTATCGAGCGCCGCCTTCATCTTTGGCGATCCGGTATCAAAGGTTATTTCAGGGACAGACTCTTTTAACCGGCTTTCGAGATCGGCGATCTTTCGATCCTTCTCTATGGTGTCGGCGATTTTTTCAACGAGATGGCGTATCTGCGCCGGGGTAAAAGGTTTGGGAAGATAGTCTTTTGCGCCGAGCTTTATCGCTTCCACGGCAGTTTCAAAGGTCGCATAGGCGGTAATCATGATAACCGCAAGACCGGGATTCATTTCGAGTATCCGTGGGAGGATTTCAAGGGTGTTTGTTTCTCCCAGTTTGAGGTCCAGGAAGCAAAGATCAAATCGTTCATGCTGGAGGAGACGAAAGGCGGCATCAGCACTGCCGGCAGCCTTTACCTCACACCCTGTGCCCTCAAGGCATACGGTCAGTGTAGACCTGATATTCTTTTCATCATCAACGATAAGAACCCTGGGCATGATACCGGCCATATCAATCCTCAGATGGTATTGTAACAACGCAGAATAGTTTTTTCCATTAATTATTATGGGAAATGTAAAGAAGACCGTTCGGCGGGAACAACCGTAATTCGTAATTCGTAAATCGCAATTCGTGAGGGATTTTTATCCTTTGCTGTCATCGCGAGGCGAAGCCGTGGCGATCTCAAAAGATGGGATTGCCACGCTCCGCTCGCAATGACAAAACGCCGCGCCCTGCGGGCTCGCAAGAAACTTGCCCGGTCACCTCTGCAAAAGCAGGTTTCTCCCATTGATAACCCTCATGCAACGCATGGGGGTTAGATGCTCGCGATGACACTATGCCACGCCCAGCGGCCTTTCACCTTTCACTTTTCATGGATTTCATCCGTTTACGAATTACGATTCACGAATTACGGACTTCGCTTCTCTTTTCTCCCCCATCTTCTGTGTACCCAGAACCATTCGTCGGGGTTTTTCAGAATAATGGATTCCAGGAAGGCGTTTATTTTGCGGGTATTCTCATAGACAAGTTCATTGATGTCGCCTTTTCTCTGAAAGTCAAGGGGAGCCCCGCAGACGATCGTATATCGCATGAAACCTTTTCTTTGGGGATAGATGGGGAGGACAGGTGCGCCTGTTTTCATCCCTATAGTGGCTACTCCACGGGTCGTCGGAACCTTTTCGCCGAAAAATTCCACAAAGACACCGCGCGACCTTTTCTCCCGCTGATCACCGAGTATCGCTATGATCTTATTCTCTTTCAGGTTCTTCATGACCTCTCTGCTGGTGTTTGCGTTGAGAATGATCGTAAGACCGACAGATGCCCGCAGCCTGTTGAGAAAGTTATCTATCAATGCGTGTTTTTTCAGAGGACGCGCGAGGGCAACGACCTCCCGCTGGAGCAGGTGTGATGCGACCCCCATGATATCCCAGTTTGCATAATGGAAAGTGAGCGCTATTATCCCCTTATTTTTTGCGAAGGCCTCATCGAAATACTTCCTGTTCTCAATGGTAAACCTTTCGCTGTACTGTTCTTTCGGGAGGTAGGGCATGAGGATGACCTCTATAAAATTAGTACCCAGTTTTTCAAAACAACTTTTTACCGTTTCAACAGCCCTCTTTTCATCATAGTCGCGGAACACCCTTCTGACATTTGCGATAGCGACATTCCTTCTGCCTTTGAGGAAAAGAAAACCGAGCCTTCCAAAGAAGATGCCCGTTTTCTGCTGGATATCTTCAGGGAGGAAGCGGAGCGTTTGTTGAAGGATTTTGAGAGTTGTAATGAGGATCAGGTCTATGAACACAACTGTTTACGCCGGCTTCACGGGTATCGCTTCGTCTATCAGCATGATAGGTATATCGTCTTTGATGGGATATAAGAGCATACAGGTATTGCATATAAACCCATCTTTGGATTCGTTCAGTTCTATGTCACCCTTGCACTTGGGACAACAGAGGATTCGGAGCAGCTCTTCGCTTACAGGCATATTCCCTCCCTGTTAAGAAATGTTCTCAGGATTATTCAGCTTCATGGCCGGTTCAAGGATATCGCCAAGCGTTGAAAAGGCGCCTTCTCCCTCAGGAGGGGATTCTGTCCCGCCTTTATCCTCCTGCTTTTTAAGTGCCCTGGTGCTCAGTCCGATCCTTTTTTCTCTTTCATTGATGTTCAGAATAACCGCCTTTATCTTATCGTCAATCGCAAAGACCTCTGTCAGCTGTTTTCCCTGTATGTCATCCATCTCGGAGAGGTGGATGAGCCCCTCGATACCCTCTTCAATCTCGATGAAAGCGCCGAAATCCGTGACACTTGTAACGTATCCCTCAATAATGTCCCCTACGTGATACCTCGCCCCAAGTCCTTTCCACGGATCTTCCTTCAGTCTTTTTAAACTGAGGGAGAATTTTTTTTGTTCCTTGTCTATATTAAGCACGAGGGCATCTACAAACATCCCTTTCTTGAATGATTCAGGTATGATCTTTTTGCGCCGTGACCAGGAGATCTCGGAAACATGCACGAGGCCGTCGATGCCGTTCCCGATCCCCAGAAACATGCCAAACTCGGTAAAATTCTTTACCTTCCCCTTTACTATCGAGCCAGGTACGTATTTTGTGGTTAATTCTTCCCACGGATCAGGGGCAAGCTGTTTCATCCCGAGGGATATCCTTTTTTTCTCCGGATCGATGTGGAGGACGAGAAGATCGAGCCAATCACCTTTGCTCACTATCTTACCGGGGTTCTTTATCTTCTTGTCCCAGCTCATTTCGCTGATATGGAGCAACCCCTCTACTCCCTGTTCAAGCTCGACAAACACACCGTAATCGACAATGCCGACAACCTTTCCTTTTACCTTGCTCCCCTCCGGGTATTTCTCTTCGACGTTAAACCACGGGTCCGACTTCAGTTGTTTCATCCCGACAGCGATGCGCCCTTTTTCAGTGTCTATGCTTAAAACTTTTACCTTTACCTCGTCACCAATGCGGAGATATTCTTTCGGGTGGGCGATCTTTCCCCAGGTAATATCATTCAGATGGAGAAAACCGTCCACTCCGCCGATGTCCACGAAAGCGCCATAGTCCGTTATGTTTCTGATGAATCCATAGAGGACCTGGCCATCTTTTGCATTTTTCCAGAATTCCTGTCTTTTCTTGTCCCGTTCTTCTTCCAGGAGCATCCTTCTTGAAACAATAACATTCGCTTTTCTTTTATTGACCTTGATTACCTTGAATTTCAGATGCCTGCCGACAAAGGAAGAGGGATTTTTGACCGGTTTAATATCGACCTGCGATATAGGAAGAAAGGCATTTATGCCGATGTTCACGGAAAAGCCGCCTTTCAGTTCAGAGGTGATAGTGCCTTCAATGGGAGTTCCCCCTTCGAGGGATTTGTCGATCCGTTCCCATGTCCTGATCTCATCGACATGCTGTTTTGAGAGCAGCAGGAGGCCGGACTCTCTGTCTCTCCCTACGATCATTACTTCTACCGTATCTCCAACGCCCACGTCGGGTTCACCCGGTTTCCCCGTGCATTCGCCCATTGGGAGTACCCCTTCTGATTTGAGACCAACGTCAACGATCACCTTCTCCCCATTTATATTGATTACCTTACCCTGTAAGATATTTCCGTCCTGCAGGTTTTTCATCGATGTTTCATAGAGTACCCTCATCTCTTCCTGTGTTTTTTCTTTTTGAGCTGCTGTATCGCCGCTATCTACCATGCCTTCCCCCTAAATATTTTTTACACGCCTCTCCACTATATCTATGATAAGGTCCGGGGTTGAAGCCCCTGCCGTTATCCCGACCTTATGTACATCACGGAACCATTCCGGCCTGATGTCCTTCTCGGTTTCTATCTGGTGTGCCTGCGGCTGCACCATGTGGACAACCTTATAGAGTTTTGACGTATTGGCGCTGTTCTTCCCGCCGACAACAAGCATCATATCAACCTTCCCGGCCAGGGCAATCGCCTCTTTCTGTCTGATCTCAGTGCTTTCACAGATCGTGTTATAAACCCGCAGCTCCTGTACATCTCCTGCAAGCTCCCTTACAATATTGACAAATGTACCCTTATCGAGCGTAGTCTGGCTAACCACCCCAACCTTTTTTGCTTCAATTACAGCCGGTTCCTGCAATACAATACCATCGTTGTCCAAATAACTCAAGACACTTTTCACTTCCGGATGGTTTTTATCTCCTATGATTACAACCTTATAGCCGTTTTTCTTAAGGTATATGGCATGCCTTCTGACCCTCTTGACAAAGGGGCATGTGGTGTCGATCGATTTGAGCCCTTTCTGCCTGATGTATTCCTCCTCATCCTTTTTGATCCCGTGAGTTCTGAAGACAACAACCCCTTCATTTATCCGGGAGACGTCCTCAACAGGGGTAACTCCTTTTTTTTTCAGGATATCTACCATTTGAGGATTGTGGATGATAGGTCCTATGGTACAGACCTTGTTCTTATTCTCCTCGACCTCTTTCAAGACCATTTTTATAGCCCTTCTTACACCAAAACAGAAACCGATATTTTTTGTTTTTAAAACTTCCATCACTACCTCTTTTCCCTGACATGTTTTAAAAGGATGTCGAGGACCCCCCGGATGTCTATCCCGGTTGTATCGACATACACTGCGCCCTCCGGTATAATGAGAGGTGCAATACTCCTTTCGGAATCGTTTTTATCCCTTTGCGACATATCCTTTTTTACTTCTGTGAGTCCCGTATCGATGCCCTTTGATCTGAACTCAAGATGTCTTCTTTGCGCCCGTTCTCCCGGATCGGCATCAAGGTAGAATTTTATATCTGCATCGGGGAAGACGACACTTCCCGTATCCCTCCCTTCCAGTACAACGCCGCCATCCTTCCCGATCTCCCGCTGTATCTTCGTGAGATATTGCCTCACGGAGCTTTTCTGTGAAAGGCTCGAAGCCAGTAATGAGACGTCCGGGGTCCTGATCTCGTCAGAGATGTCCCTGTCCTCAA
>JAQTNJ010000174.1:5030-6789 GCA_028713955.1 Syntrophorhabdaceae bacterium | reverse complement strand
TCCACATCCTTCGCTATGCGGGCCTGCAACTCCCCGACACTCCGGAACTTCATCTCCGGGCGTATCCGCTTGTGAAAGTAAAGGTAGACCTCTTTCCCGTAGATATCTTCGGAAAAACCAAGTATATAGGTTTCTACCGTAAGTTCACGCTCATCATCGAATGTCGGGTTATACCCGATATTTGTCACCGAAGGGTACCTCCTTCCGCCAATCTTTACTTCTGTTATATAAACCCCTTCCTTAGGGACAAGTTCAAAAACGGTCGCGAGATTAATAGTGGGAAAACCTATCTCCCTGCCCCTGCTGTCCCCCTGGACTACAATGCCGCCTATCATGTGTGGTCTTTCCAATAGTCTTTTTGCTTTATCAACATCTCCGGCGGCGATCAGCTTCCTGATCCCGTTGCTCCCCACCTTTTCGCCATCAATAGTAACAGCGTCAACAACGCCGAGGTAAAGATCGTAATCCTCTACAAATCCCCGGAGCATCCTGATGTCCCCTGCCCCGTCTTTGCCGAACCTGAAATCATACCCTACGACAATACCTGCCACGCCTATCCTGTCGATCAGGATCTTCCTGATAAACCTCTCCGGCTCGATGCCCCTGAATGCGTCATTAAAGGGGACAATGATCAACACGTCTATGCCGGTTTCCTCGATCAGCCTTTTCTTTACGTAAAGCGGTGTAATGATACGTGTATATTTTTCCGGTCTCAGGACGCTCATCGGGTGCGGGTGAAATGTCATAAGCATTGAGGTCCCCGAGAGTTCCTTCGCCTTTTGCTTTACCTGCTCTATGATCTTCCTGTGACCTACATGTATACCATCATAGTTACCAATCGTGAGTACCGGGCGCGTAAATCTCTCCGGTATATCGAGGGATTCAAAAATTTTCACTGTCACCTCTTGACTTATCGGCAGTATCCATATACTTTATTACACGACAGTGCCGAAGTGGCGGAATTGGCAGACGCGCTAGATTCAGGGTCTAGTAGGCTGTAAGCCTGTGTGGGTTCAAGTCCCGTCTTCGGCATTTTCCTTATTATTATAATGTATTATACATACAATATCATCAATTTTATCACTAATTAAATATAACATCAAGATATTTTTAATACCTTTGCTCCTCTTATCCTCTTCTCCTTAAGGTCGACAAGGGCCTGGTTTGCCTCTTCCAGCCTGTAGACCTGAACCTCCGGCTTTATGAGGATCCTTGCGGCAAGGTCAAGGAATTCCCGTACATCCTGTCCGGCAACATTTGCCACGCTCTTTATCTCTTTTTCGAGCCAGAGGTGTGTTGGGTAGTCGATCATCAGAAGCGCCTTTTTGTCCGGCTCTTCTTTGCGGATTGCATTAATGACGAACCTGCCGCCTCTTTCCATATTCTTTAAACCATCAACTATGGTCCCCCATACAGGCGTGGTATCAATGGCACGATGGAATCTTTCCGGTGGCTCATCGGATGTATCACCGACCCAGTAAGCCCCCAGTTCCCTTGCAAACTCCCTTTCACCGGCGCTCCTGGCAAAGACAAAGATCTTTGAGTTCGGGTATCTGTACCGGGCCATCTGGATAACAAGGTGGGCGGAGGCCCCAAAACCGATCAAGGCCAGGTTCTCCCCGTCTTTCATGTCAGTGAGCCTCAGAGACCTGTATCCTATTGTTCCGGCACAGAGAAGCGGGGCAGCCTCGAAGTCAGTAAAGGTCTCGGGTATCGGAAAGGCAAAATCCTCCCGGACCGTTGCAAACTCGGCATAGCC
>JAQTNJ010000174.1:0-4930 GCA_028713955.1 Syntrophorhabdaceae bacterium | reverse complement strand
CTTACACCAAGGTCTTTTATAAAGCTTTCCGACTGTTCTATCTTCTCCAATAATACCTTGTCAATTGGTGTCCCATAGGGGATCCTCGTTGCGAGACAGGCATCGGAAGGTTTTTCTGCCGTAGGGAGCCTGAGGACCTTTGAAAGTTCACGTATCTCCTTTTTTGTCAGCCCTGCCATCTGAAGCGGACTTACAACACCTTTCTCCTTACATGCCCTGCTTCCGGGTCTGAAATCAGACATATCGTCAAGGTTCGAACCATCGGTAATATTAATTATTCCTTTTTTATTTCCTATAGATAACAGCTCATCTATAATAATTTGCTTACAATAATAACATCTATCTATTGAATTATTAAAAAAATTATAGTTATTTAGCTGGGGTGTTTCTACAATCACATATTCCGAGCCAAGGGTCTTTGCAGTCTTTTCGGCCTCCTGAATATCTTTGCCCGGATAGATCGGCGAAGAGGCAATGACGGCAAGGACATTCTCCCTGCCGAGGACATCGACAGAGACCTTCAGAAGGAAGGTGCTGTCCACCCCGCCTGAATAGGCAACAATCACCTGTCCTAAATCTCTGATGATGCCTTTCAATACCCCATATTTTGAATCAATGTCCATGATGAAGTATGTTATGTCATGACTTTTCAATTGTCAAACAAGAACGATGAATCCCTTGAAAGGTGATGGGTAATAGGTGATGGGTGATGGGTCGCGCAGCGCGGCACGGTGTCATTGCGAGCCCGCAGGGCGTGGCAATCCCAGGGGATGAGATTGCCGCGTCGCTTCGCTCCTCGCAATGACAGTATAATGTGGAACGTTAAACAGGATTTACTCTCGGCCCTTAGCTCTCCGCTCTTCGCTGCCTTCCTCCCCTTACCAGGTCTTAAGCTCTCTGCTCTCTGCTCTCTGCTCTCTGCTCTCTGCTCTCTGCTCTCTGCTCTCTGCTCTCTGCTCTCTGCTCTCTGCTCTCTGCTCTCTGCTCTCTGCTCTTGGTTGCTTTTTCTGGACATTACAGACGAGAAGGTGTACATTATACATTCACCAACATCGTTCCATAAGAGGGCTAAAATGACTGAAGAAAACATTCAAGATACCATACCCGACGCAAACACCGTACATAGCGCGGAGGAAGAGGATTTTGCCACGCTTTTTGAAAAAAGCGGGGCAGCTTCCCGAAGACTGGAACCGGGTCAGAAAGTCAATGCGAGGATAGTGAGCATCTCAGGCGATTTTGTCTTTATCGATCTCGGCGGGAAAAGCGAAGGGGTAATAAACCTTAATGAGTTCTTAAAAGAGGACGGCACCTATCATGTAAGCGAAGGCGATACTATCGATGCCTTTTTTGTAACCTTCTCGGATGGTTTGAAAAGATTTACCAGCCGTACCAAAGGATACTCAACGGTTGATTCACAGGGAATCCGCAATGCCCATGAGGCAGACCTGCCGGTGAACGGAAAGGTCATAAGTGAGCTTAAAGGCGGTTTTGAGGTCCATGTCGGCAAGATAAGGTGCTTCTGTCCTTTTTCACATATTGACCTGAAAGGTGGGCGGAAATCCGAGTTATATATCAATCAGACGTTCCCTTTCAAGATCCTCGAATACAAGGAAAATGGACGCAATGTGATCCTTTCACGGAGGGTCCTCCTCGAAGAAGAACAGCAGGAAAGGCTCAAGGCATTCAAGGAAAGTCTCCAGACAGGTATGGAAGTGACAGGGAAGGTCCGCGCAATACAAAAGTTCGGCGCCTTCGTTGACCTCGGTGGTATCGATGGGCTCATTCCATCCAGTGAGCTCTCATGGAATCGCGCTGAAAAGGCTGAAAACCTTCTGTCACCAGGTCAGGAGGTAACGGTAAAGGTTATTGCCATTGACTGGGAAAGGAACCGTCTGACCCTGAGCATAAAATCAATGCAGCCTGACCCCTATGCAAGCGCTGCGGAAAAGTACCCCATCGACAGTATGGTCAAGGGTACCGTTGTCCGGCTTGAAAGTTTTGGCGCCTTTGTGAACCTGGAACCAGGTATAGACGGCCTCATACCGATCTCAAAGTTTGGCACAGGAAGACGTATAAAACATCCGAAAGAGGTTGCGGAGGTCGGACAGTGGGTGGAGGCGCGCGTCATTGACATCAATGCAGCAAACAGAAAAATAACCCTGTCCATGGAACAGAAGATCAATTTCGAAGAGATTCAGCTCCCTGCTGTCAGTGATATCGTTCACGGAACCGTGGAGAGGGTGATACCTGCCGGACTGTTCCTTAAGATAGGCGACTATCTTACCGGGTTCATTCCCAATTCAGAGATGGGAACGCCGCGCGGTACCAACCACAACCGTATGTTCCCACCCGGTACTACCCTCCAGACCATTGTGATCGAGGTCGACAAAAATCGTAAAAGGGTCACGCTGAGCAGAAACAAAGTGGATGAAAAGATGGAAGAAGATACCTACAATTCGTACAGGGACAGCGTGAAGAAAGAAGAGCAGGCAACAGGCGGTCTCGGGAGTCTCGGCGATCTGCTCAGGGAAAAGTGGGGAAGCATACGGCAGTAATAAGTTCATGGCTCATGGCTGATAAGCTCATAGCAAATCCGTATATCGTATTTCGTATATCGTATATCGCAATGCAAAGCGAAATCCGAAGCACGAATAACTAAGCACTAAACAAATTCTAATATTCAAAATTCAAAATAGTTGAACAAAATAACTTTGTCATTGCGAGCGCAGCGCGGCAATCTCATTCAATAGATATTCAATAGATCGCCACGTCGCTTCGCTCCTCGCGGTGACAACATGTTTTGAACATTCGATATTTGAATTTTGATATTGTTTAGGATTTGGTGCCTTAGGATTTCGATATTAGGATTTCGTGCTTGTGTAACATTTGGGGCTTCGATATTCGGATTCCCTTCGTATTATACTTCGTCAGGCATCTCTTTCAACTGTGCGAGGGAAAAGACAGGGCCATCTTTGCAGACGTACCTGGATCCGATGTTGCAGCGGCCGCAGATACCGACACCGCACTTCATCCTCTTTTCGAGGGTTGTTATAATATCTTCATCCCTGAACCCGAGTTGAGCCAGTCCTTCAAGGACAAATTTGATCATGATCGGGGGGCCGCATGTGATCGCCACTGTATTATCAGGCGCCGGCGCCACCTCCTTGAGGACCGTCGGTACAAAACCCGTCCTCTTGTTCCATCCCGGGAACTCATTGTCCACGGTGAGGATCAGGTTGACATCGGACCTTTCCTCCCACTCCTTAAGCTCATCTTTATAGCAGAGGTCAGGCGGGGTTCGTGATCCGTAGATGATCGTTATATCGTTATAATCAGCGCGGTGATCGAGCATAAAGAGGATCAGCGTCCTCAAGGGCGCCAGACCGATCCCGCCACCAATGAAGAGGATATTCCTTTCCTTCATCTGCTCATAGGGGAACCAGTTCCCAAGGGGTGCCCGCAAACCGATCTGATCACCGGGATAGAGGTTATGGATCGCTGCGGTAACCTCTCCTGCCTTCATGACGCTGAACTGGAGATATTCCATCCTGGTCGGGGGTGAATTGATGACAAAGGTCGACTCACCAACACCAAAAACCGATAACTGGCCAACCTGCCCCGGTTCAAAACGAAAACTTTTCATCCGCTCCGGGTCATTGAATACCACCTGGTAAGACCTGATATTCGGCGTCTCTTCGATGACGCGCAATACGGTTGCAAGTTCCGGCAGGTATGGGTTTTTTATGTCATTCATCTTTTGAGCTCCCAGCTTCCGACGCGGTTTCTCTATCTTGTGA
Organism: Syntrophorhabdaceae bacterium; assembly: GCA_028713955.1. Lineage (NCBI taxonomy): Bacteria > Pseudomonadati > Thermodesulfobacteriota > Syntrophorhabdia > Syntrophorhabdales > Syntrophorhabdaceae > Syntrophorhabdaceae bacterium. The sequence continues at coordinate 1,133 of JAQTNJ010000174.1, read as the reverse complement.
TACCCAGTGCATTTCCTGCCGGGTATCTTTCAGATAATTCACGATCTCGCTGATATCAACAGAGACAGGGCAATACCTGATGCACCTTCCGCAGCCGCAACAGGCTATGACACCTTCGTATTTTTCAGGATAATAGATAAACTTGTGTCCTACGCGGTTCTTGAACCGTTGGAATCTCGTTGGTCTCGGGTTATGGCCGCTCGCCTCGAGGGTAAAGTGAAAGAACATACACGCATCCCAGCTCCGTATCCTTTCACCGCTGCTGACACCCTGTTCATCGGTAATATTGAAACAGTAACAGGTCGGGCAGAGATACGTGCAGGCGCCGCAGCTCACACATTTGTCAACAACCTGTTCCCAGAATCCATCATAGTTAAAGAGTGATTGGGATATCTTTGGCAGTTTATCGGTAACGAACGGATTTCTCACCTCATCGTGTGCCTTTTCCTGAACATGCTGCGCATCCTTCAGATAGGGGCTTCCGTCCTCTATCATCGGTTTTCCGAGGATTGCCCTTCCCTTTTCGGTGATCGGTTCGATGACGTAGCCGCCTTCCAGCCCGGTCATCATGACATCTGAACCTTCCTTGTGCGCCGGGCCGCCTCCCACGGCAACACAGAAACACCCGGGAGAAGGCGCCGCACAGCTCAAGGTAACAACGAGCGTGTTTTCACGCCGTTTCTTATAGTAGGGATCAGGTGTATCTGTCTCGATGAAGACCCTGTCGTAGATCCTGAAACCTTTGGCATCACAGGGACGAGCGCCGAAGATGACCATATTCGGTACGTCGATATCGGCCTTCAGTTCCACGGCAGTTTTCTGGAGGTTTTCGGGCTCTTTCTTATATTCAAAGGAAAAGAGTGTTTCACTCTGCGGGTAGATAACTGACTTTGGCGGGACATTGGCCGGCCTGTCAAAACAGAGGGTCCTTTCTTCGCTGAAAGGCCGGAAGATAACGATATCTCCCTCGAGACAGGGCACATAGACAACCGCAGTTCCGGCGAGTTCCTTCAGGAAGTCCTTTATCTTTTCTTTTGGCAGGTAACCTGTATCGAACATTAGAGTTTGTGCTCCTTAATCTTCGCTTCATCAACATTAAATGTATACATGGGCGGCTTATCGTCAAGGTTCAC
>JAQTNJ010000173.1 GCA_028713955.1 Syntrophorhabdaceae bacterium | reverse complement strand
AAACTATCTATAAGGTGGTTGTTGTGGGAACTGCCGTAAATTAAAAATCTAAAGGAGGGGTGTATATGACCAAAGCAGAATTAATAGTTAAAGTGGCAGCCGACTCAAAAATATCAAAGGCTGCGGCGGGAAAGGCACTGGAAGCCTTCCTCGATGGCGTAAAGAAGGCCCTCAAGAAGGATGAGAAGGTAACGCTTGTGGGTTTCGGTACGTTCTCGGTATCAAAGAGAAAGGCAAGAAAAGGGAGAAACCCCAGAACAGGGAAAGAGATCAAAATTCCTGCGCGCAAAGTGCCGAAATTCACAGCTGGTAAAGCTTTGAAGGATGCAGTCTGATCAGGTTTAATAATATTTACCGGTAAATGCCCCCTTGCAAAAGGGGGCATTTTTTTATCTCAGATAATGAAGGGTTTTAATTTCTCAAGCGCAACTTCTATGGCAAGGGCGGATTGTTCCCTTGGGTATGTGTATTTTTCGTGCACAAATGTCCTGCCGTTTTCATCGCCCATCGAGACGTACAGTATCAGCGATTGATCCATGATGTGCGCATGGATGCCGAGCGGTATCTGGCATCCCCCGCCTATCCTGCCCAGGAGTTCCCTCTCTATTGATATTTCTTCTGAACTGACAGGGTCGTTGATTGGCTTGAGCATATCCATGACCTCATCCTCATTTCTTATTTCTATCCCGATAGCCCCCTGACCTGCAGAGGGAACCATGACATCAAGAGGTATGATCTCTCTGATGTGGTCCAGAAAACCCATCCGTTTGACGCCGGCATAGGCGAGGATGATGCCGTCCAAGGACTGTGTCTTCAACTTCCTGATCCTGGTATCCACATTGCCGCGCAAGGGGATAACCTGGATTTCGCTGTTGAGACGCAGGATCTGGGCCTTTCTCCTCAGGCTGCTTGTCCCGATCTTTGACCGCGCCGTAACAGCGTCCAGGGTATTATGCGTCAGGGAAATGAATGCGTCCCTCGGATCTTCTCTCTCCAGGACCGCGCCGAGGATGAGCCCATCCTCGAGCGCTGCCGGCAGGTCTTTTACGCTGTGGACTGCCATATCGATGGACCTGTTCAGGAGTTCGTCCTCGATCTCTTTTACAAACAGGCCTTTGCCGCCGACAAGATGCAAGGGTCTGTCCCAGAAGGCGTCACCTTTTGTCTTGATCGTTTTGACGAGAAGCTCCCTGTCGGGATAGAGTGGTTTGAGCTGTTTTACGACGATCTCTGTCTGTTTCAGGGCGAGCTTACTGCCCCTCGTCCCTATTATCAAGGTCTTTTTCATCTTCTTCCTCAAGCGTGAACAACCTTTTGATTATTTCGGGTATTTCCCTGTCGCTGTCTTGTTTGATAAGCGCAACGTGGGGGTGGATCAGCTTTTTGACGATCGCCCTGGTGAGCATCTCGATATTCCTGAGAGTCTCCTCATCTGCATTTTTTAGCTTTTGAGAGGTCTTTTTGAATTCTTTTACACGGACCTCTTCCGCCTTGTCGATAATAAAGGCTATAAGGGGATTTTTTTCCGATTGCCGCAGCCAGGAAGAAAAGTTTGCTGTTTCCATGTCAATGATCTCGAGGGCCCTTTCCGATTCTTTCAATCTGTCTGAAAGATGTTTTTGTGAGAGGTCTTTTAGGTCGTCAATGTCGTAGAGGTAAACATTTTCGATATTGTTCACAGATGGGTCGACATCGCGCGGCACCGCAATATCGACAAGAAAGAGGGGCCTGTTTTTCCGTTTTTTCATTATCCGGAGGATGAGGCCGGCGTCGATCAGGGGTTTCTCCGCGCCGGTCGAAGTGAGAACCATATCGACCTGCGCGAGGAGGTCCGACATGCTTTCAAAGGGGTAGGGGATGCCCGCGATATCTTCGGCAAGTTTCTTGGCATTCCCGAATGTCCTGTTGATGATAAAGATCTCATGGAGACCTTCTTTTTTTAAATATCTCAGGGCTATTTCACTCATCTCACCGGCCCCGATGACAAGCACCTTTCTGTGGTGTAATTCACCAAAGATCCTCTTTGAGAGCTCGATCGCCATAGAGCTTATGGAAACCGGGTTATACCCTATCCTGGTTTCAGACCTTACGCGTTTGGCTACATTGAACGTTTTATGAAACAATTTGTTCAGGAGATATCCTGTTGTATTGTTATGCGTGGCTGTCCTGTAAGCGTCTTTTACCTGCCCGAGGATCTGCGGCTCTCCTACGACCATTGAATCGAGACCTGAAGCGACAAGAAAAAGGTGTTTGTATGATGACTCGTCTTTCAAAGTGTAGGTATACTCCTCGAGGACCTGGCGGTCTATATCGAAGGAGTTTACGAGGATCTCCTTGACCGCTGCCAACGATTCATCCGCCTGACGGGTGCAGAAATAGATCTCTGTCCTGTTGCACGTCGATATTACCGCTGATTCCTCAATACCCGTGGCGCGTAGTGTGTTGAGAAGTTGTGGTACCTGGGATTCAGCTAAAAAAAGCTTTTCCCTGATCTCGACCGGGGCCGTGTTATGGTTAAGTCCGAATACTACAATCTGCATACAACCTCTATTACCTTGTGACAGTATATCGTATATCGATAAACCCCCTCTCAAGTGGTTCTTTTGCAGTTCACGATATACTATATACGAAATACTGTCTGCGGCTCTTCTTGCAGTCCACTATATACTATATACGATATACTATTCACTGTTTCTTCCTACATATACGAATGCAAGCCGCCGATCAGGAGATTAACCCCTAAGAACGTAAAAAGTATCGAAATAAATCCCGCTATCATCAGGTATGCCGTCTTCCTTCCCCGCCAGCCTATTGCGAGCCTGTTATGGATCAATATGGCGTATACGATCCATGTTATAAGCGACCACGTCTCTTTTGGATCCCAGCTCCAGTATGACCCCCATGCAAAACCAGCCCAGATCGAGCCGGTTATGATACCTACCGTTAAAAAAGGAAAGCCATAGGACATGCACCTGTAGTTAATCGAATCGAGGGTCTCAAGAGAGGGAAACCGCGCGGAGAAAAGGAATGACTTTTTCTTTTTTATCTCCCGCTCCGCAATGATGTAGAGGATTGATACGAGGAAGCTCACAAAGAATATCGCGTTGCCAAGGAAGGAGAATATTGTGTGTATTGGCAGCCAGTAACTTCTGAGCACAGGCGACAGGGGCTTTACGTCCGTTGGATAGACCAGGGCCCAGATGAGCAGGATAGAGATAAAAGGGAGTACGATACACCCAAGAGAGTTTATCCTGTATGTTGTCTTCAGGTAGAGAAAAAAACCTGCAATGCAGAACGCGAAGAAAGAAAGGGATTCAAACATGTTCGTTATGGGTGTATGTCCTGCCTGAAGGTATCTGAAAATGATCGAGACAAGGTGTATGAAAAAGGCGGCTAAAAGGGTATAGTGGCCGGTTCTCTCGATAGTTTTTTTGTTATAGATCAGATACACGAGATATGAGAGCGCAGATAGAAGATAACAGAAAAGGGCGCTGTAGAAGATGAAGACGTTCATATGTCTGATTGGAGGAACATGCGTTTTATCTCTTTCAACCCCATGTTGTTCAGATCTTCCATGGACATCCTGCCGATCCTTTTCATTATATCCCTGCGCGTCTTCTTGTCCTCTATGCTGTTGATAATATATTTTCTGAACTTGCCAACAATATCCGCGTATTGAATATAGTCCTTTGTGACGATGGAATCTATCTCTTTTCTGAGCTTTTTCGAAAGAAGCGGTAAAACCCCGGAGGTGGATATGGCAATAACAAGGGGTCCTTTTTTGATGATCGATGGAACGATGAAATCGCAGAGGTCAGGGTTATCGACGACATTGACAGGGATATTCCTCCGGCGGGCATCATCCCTGATCTTATTATTCATCTTTTCATTATCCGTCGCGGCGAATATGAGAGAGACATTGCGGAGATCCGTTGTCCTGTATCCCCGCCTGACAATATTGATCTTTCCCTTTTGCGCGAGAAGCCGCAGGGCATTCGTGACGTCAGGACTTATCAGTTTTACCATTGCGTCGAATTTGAGAAGCATCTTCACCTTTCTCTCGGCAACCTTCCCGCCGCCCAGTACAATGCATGGTTTTTGAGCGACATCGAGAAAGAGAGGGTAATAGCTGTTCTTAATAGACGATTTCGAAGGATTCAAATTCCCCCCCGTATTCTTCCCGGGCGGTATCTATCTTTCTGACATGGGAGCCCGGAGGTCCCTGTCTGCACCATTCGATCATTCTTTCAATGTCCTCTTCTGAGCCTTCACAGACCATCTCCACCCTGCCGTCACGAAGATTTTTTACCCACCCTTTTATGTTGTATGCCGAAGCCGTCTGCATGGTATGATGTCTGAAAAAGACACCCTGGACCTTTCCTTCCACAAATATATGGATGCGTTTCATCAGGCCAGACTGACCGTATAATAACCTGCAACGAACAATAAACCGGAGAGAGAAAAACCATCGGGCATGCATACTCTACATTTTTGTTGATTAGAGTCCATTTTTATTATAATTAACATAAGCACCCTGCAAAATCAAAGCCTTTGTACACTCTGGAGGGAGGCATGCACAGGATAGGAATCGATATCGGCTCTGTCAGTATCAACCTCGTGGTAATGGACGAAAAGGGGGCGATTGTCAGAGATCAGTACATCCGCCACAAAGGTAAACCCTTTTATGTGGCGAGCGAGCTTCTTCAGGAATGCGCCGGTGGGTATGATATTGATTTTATAGCAACGACAGGGACAGGGGCGAGCCTGTTCTCATCGCTTATCGGCGCTGCCTTTGTCAATGAGATCATAGCGATCGAGAAGAGTTTCAGCAATCTCTACCCCACAACAGGCAGTGTTATTGACATCGGCGGAGAGGACTCGAAGCTGATCATCTTTGAGGCCGGCAGGAAAAGGCAAAACACGTTAAGGGTAAAGGATTTTTCCATGAACGCCCTCTGTGCTGCCGGCACAGGATCCTTTCTGGACCAGCAGGCATCGAGACTTTGTTTTACGATTGAAGAGTTCAGCGAAGTCGCGTTGAAATCAGAGAACCCTCCGAGAATAGCCGGCAGGTGCACTGTTTTCGCGAAATCCGACATGATCCATCTCCAGCAGATGGCAACACCCGATTATGAGATCGTAGCCGGCCTGTGCTATGCGCTGGCGAGGAATTTCAAAGGAAACATCGCAAAAGGAAAGGATGTAAAAAGTCCCGTAGCGTTTACCGGCGGCGTTGCGTCAAATGCGGGAATGAGAAAGGCTATACGGGAGGTCTTTTCGCTTCGGAATGATGAGGATTTCTTTATTCCGGAACACTTTGCCTCCATGGGAGCCATAGGGGCTATCTATGCGGTGCTCGACGACCCTTCATTGAAACAGAGATTTATTGGTCTGGAAAGATTGAGTGATTATTTGAAGAACGATAAACCTGAAACCTCTCTGGAGCCCCTTTCGATCTCCCCGGAGAACCTCAACATTCAATACGCAATGAAAAAGGCCACGGGCAAAACAAGAGTATACCTCGGCGTTGATGTCGGTTCCATCAGCACAAACCTCGTTGTCATCGATGAGGACAAGAACGTGTTGGCAAAGCGCTATCTTATGACAGAGGGGAGGCCGCTTGAGGCGGTGAAAAGGGGTCTCCTGGAGATCGGCGAAGAGGTTGGAGACATCGTCGAGATCATAGGCGCCGGGACAACAGGCTCGGGGAGGTACCTCACCGGTGATTTTATCAGCGCCGACATTGTAAGGAACGAGATCACTGCCCAGGCGGAAGCGGCAATAGCGATCGATCCAGAGGTAGATACGATATTCGAGATCGGCGGGCAGGATTCAAAATATATTAGTATCGATAACGGGGTGATCGTCGATTTCGAGATGAACAAGGCCTGCGCGGCAGGTACGGGTTCTTTTCTCGAAGAACAGTCCGAGCGGCTCGGTATCTCGATAAAAAAGGAGTTCGGCGACCTCGCCCTGGCCTCTAGGAAACCGGTCAAGATGGGCGAGCGGTGCACGGTTTTTATAGAGTCCGACCTGGTCCACCATCAGCAACGGGGGTCGAAGACTGAAGACATTGCAAGCGGTCTCGCTTATTCGATTGTGCAGAACTACCTCAACAAGGTCGTTGGCGACAGGCGGATAGGAAAGAGGATCTTTTTTCAGGGCGGCACAGCCTTCAACAAGGGGGTTATCGCCGCCTTTGAAAAGGTCCTCCGGAAACCGGTAACGGTTCCGTCCCATCACGACGTAACCGGGGCGATAGGCGTCGCGATCCTTGCCATGAAGGAGAGGACCTGGGAAAAGAGCCGGTTTAAAGGGTTTGATCTAAGCAAGAGGGGATATGAGATCGAGACCTTTGAGTGTAAGGGCTGTGAAAATCTCTGCGAGATCAAAAAGGTCACCGTGGAAAGGGAGACACCTCTGTATTATGGGAGCAGGTGCGAAAAATACGATGTTGTGAGGAGGGTCGAGAAAAAAGAGTCCACCGACCTTTTCAAGATTCGCGAAGAGTTGCTGAACTCGGTCTACGATAAGAAGATTGACGGGGAACAGATAGGGGTACCGAAGATCTTATACAGCCATGAACTCCTCCCGTTCTGGAAAGGTTTCCTTACAGAGCTCGGTTTCTCTGTTGTTATGTCCGATGCGACAAACAAAAAGACTGTTCGTGACGGTGTGGAGAATATTATTGTCGAGACATGTTTTCCGATCAAGCTGGCGCACGGTCATATCCTGAATATCCTCCACAAAGGCGTCAAGCGGATATTTATCCCCAGCGTTATCAACCTCAAGAAACCAT
>JAQTNJ010000172.1 GCA_028713955.1 Syntrophorhabdaceae bacterium | reverse complement strand
TAACAGGTTTTAAAGCCTACATCGTTCCTCCAGAAAGGATTCAGATCGACATCAAGGGTCTCTCCGGGGTTCGGCACTGCGAAAAACAAGATCGTTCCTCCCCGGTCAACTGACTGCAATGCCTGTTTCGCGGCGGACAACGCCCCCGCGCATACTATCACCCTGTCGGCTAAGCGGCCGTGATTCATTCCTTTGATCGTATCCGGTATGTTCCCGCCGGCCTGGATGGCCTTTTCTGCGCCGAACCTTTGTGCCGCTTCCAACCTGTAATCGTCGATGTCCGTTGCTATGATCCTCCCGGCGCCCAGGGCCCGTGCCAGCTTGATCATGAGCAGGCCGGCTATCCCGCATCCAAGCACCAGGAGCGTATTGCCGGGTTTCAGGTCGATAGCTCTCAAACCCCTTACTACCGTTCCCAGCGGTTCGATGAATGACCCTTCCTCGTAGGACATTTCATCAGGGAGGAGGAACGTCCCTGTATCGATACTCTTCCCGGATACCTTTAAGTATTCTGAAAACCCTCCGGGATCGAAATTATTCTTTGTCTGGAAGACCTGGCACGCAGTATGGTGGCCGGTAAGACAAAAGTGGCATTCGTCGCAGGGGACATGGTGCGTCGTAAAGACCCTGTCGCCTCGTTTGAATTTTGTAACCTCTTCTCCGACCTCGACGATCTCACCGCTTACCTCGTGACCGAGAACAAGAGGTGCCTTTTTGATGCGGTACCATTCGAGGACATCGCTGCCGCATATGCCGCTCGCAATCACCTTGACAAGGATATCTCCTGGACCAACCATGGGGACCGGCAGCTCTTCCACCTCGACCTTGCTGTTGTTATAATACATCCCCACGCGCATGGTTATGTTATCCTTTTATTCTTTTGTTCTTTTCAGCTAAGAAGAAATCATAGGCTTCCTTCGGTTTATCGCCTTCGTGGACAACCCTTCGTATCGCCTTGATCATGGCGACAGGTGATTCCGATTGGAAGATATTGCGCCCCATATCGACCCCTGCCGCGCCGTCCTGGATGGCATTGTACGCCATGGTGAGCGCGTCAAGCTCCGGCATCTTCTTTCCGCCTGCAATGACAATCGGTACAGGGCAGGAGGCCACGACCGTGTCAAAGTCTTTGGGCACGTAATAGGTCTTTACATAGGTGACGCCGAGCTCCGCGATGATCCGCGAAGCGAGCCTCATATATTTGGCGTCCCTGGCCATTTCCTTTCCTACCGCTGTTACACCGAGAACGGGAATAACGTAACGGTTACCCAGGTCCACAAGGCGGGTCATGTTGTGCACTGATTGTGTTTCGAACTGACCGCCGATAAAGACCTGGACGGCCATGGCCGACACGTTCAGGCGTATAGCTTCGTCTATGTCTATGGCAATCTGTTCGTTCGAGAGCTCATTGAGAATGCTTGGCCCCCCGCTTGCCCTGAGGACTATACCCTTGTCATACATAGGCGGGATGATCGTCCTGAGGATGCCCCGTGTGAGCATCAGGGTATCTGCGTATTGCATAAGCGGCAGGATGGTCACGTCCACACGTTCGAGCCCGGTGGTCGGACCTTGAAAGTACCCGTGGTCAATGGCCAGCATAACCGTCTTGCCTGATCTGGGATTGAATATCCTTGACAGGCGGTTTTTCATTCCCCAGTCCAAAGAGTTGCAGCCTTTCAGAAAGAATGCTTTGCTCTTGGCGGGGATGTCCACGTAAAACTGCTTTTCTTTTTCTGATTCGTCGACTTCAGGCATGGTTCTTTACTCCTTATTTATGATTATGCACATAATAACCAATAACCAAACATCAATCATCAATTAATAATCAATACCCAATGACCGAATACCCAAAATTAGATCGCAGTATATTCCCTTTTTGGTTATTGGATATTGGTGATTGGGTATTAATTGGAGCTTGGTTATTGGTCATTGGTTATTAAAATTTAAAAGTTTTTCTCTACTCTATCCTGTTTACGAGTATTTTTCTCCCCGCTGTGATTTCCTGCTGGTTAAATTTAGCCCTGCATCAGTCCTTTGTCAATTGAAATCCGGAAACTCTTTTCTGTCTTTTAACAATACAATTTTCTGACTGTCATCGATATGCGGGAGGAATTCCTTCAGCGGTCTGTTGTATGAAGGAAGGATAATATCCCCCTCTATCTCAATACACGGCACGATGGCGAATTTTCTCCTGTGCAGTTCCGGATGCGGCACAGTGAGGGACGCTTCATCGATGACGGCGTCACCGAAAAGGAGGATATCAAGGTCGATGATCCTGGGACCATCCTTTATACCGCGTTCTCTCCCCATTTCAGTTTCTATGCCGTTGAGGAGGTGCAGCAGCTCGAAAGCGGTGTCGTCCCAATCGATCGATATTGCACAGTTCACAAAATATTCCTGTGATATCTCTGAAACAGGCGAGGTGAGATACAGCGAGGACACGGACTTTATATGCGCCCTTTTGTCGCGTGTAATCGCTTTGATGCTGTCGATGCAGTTTGTGATCCTGTCACCGATATTGGACCCGATGCCTATAAAGACCCTGTTTTTCACGGTGTTCTGTCAGACCGGTTTTTCTTTATCTGAATTTTCTTTGGGCGGAGGGTTCTTTTTATCGTCGGGTTCCTGGGATGCCTTTTTGAAACTTTTGATGCCTTTTCCAATTGCGCTGCCGATCTCGGGGAGTTTGCCTACCCCGAAGATCATGATGATAATGACAAGGATAACAATAAGTTCCGGCAACCCAAGACCAAACATAGTTAACGATACCACTTCCCTGTTTATTGAGTCAACGTTTTTCGAATGCAAGACAGGAAGAATATCCTTGATTGCAATTGTCTGCCGGTGTAAAAGATAGGCGGTAAAGAGAGCGTAGATATGAAAAAAGGTATGGAACATTTAAACAAGATGCCGGTGAACCAGAAGGCAAAGCGGATGCTCCAGAAGTCGGGTGAAGAGCTCGGTAATGATTCTTTACACTGCGTTCAGCTTGCCCGCTGGGCAATTGACAACGGGCACGTTATGGTAGAGCATGATGTTGATGAGACAATAAAAGCCATGATGACGTGGCGCCCCGCCAGGATCATGAATTTTTTCATGGTTGCAGTCGGAGAAGAATACGGTCCTGACGGATGGGAAAGGACAAGAGACCAGTACGAGATGGCCCTATTGATCATCGAGGATATTGAAGAAAAGATGGTTATTCATTTTCCCTGGTACAGGAGCGCTGAATAAAAAGCAGCCCGTGTCTCATAGCTCATAGCAAAGACACGGTAGGCAGTAAGCACGAAATTCTAAGCACCAATCTCTAAACAATATCGAAATTCAAATATCAAATGTTCTAAATGTGTTGTCATCGCGAGGAGCGCCATCCTTTATTGTCATCGCGAGGAGCGAAGCGACGTGGCGATCCTATCGTATGAGATTGCCACGCCCTGCGGGCTCGCAATGACAAAACGCCGCGCTTCGCTCGCAATGACACTGCGCCGCGCTTTGTTCGCAATGACAAAACGCCACGCCCTGCGGGCTCGCAATGACACTATTATTTTGCTCAACTATTTTGATATTGGGACATTTAGATTTGTTTAGGATTTAGATATTCGTATTTAGAATTTGCTATCGGCTATAAGCCGTCTTTGTAGTCATGAGCCCTAGTAAAGATTGACTATACCTTCAATATATTTTAAAAATAATAGATGGCACTTATCGAAATAAGGACATTCCCTGACCCCATACTCAGAAAACTCGCCAAACCTGTTAAAAATGTTACCGACGAGATCCTGAAGCTTTCCGAGGACATGATCGAGACGATGAGGCTCTCGAACGGGGCCGGCCTTGCCGCAAATCAGGTCGGGATCCCGATCAGGCTTATCACCATCGAAGAGCGTCTCAATAAATTGGAGAACAGGCATATCGTCCTTATCAACCCTGTCATTGTCGAGACCGATTCTGAGGAGACCGCCGAAGAAGGGTGCCTGAGCGTGCCGAAATTTTATGAATACATAAAAAGGGCAAAGAAGGTCCTCGCACGCGGCATCAACCTGAAAGGTGAGACAATCGAGCTAGAATGCGAGGGCCAGCTTGCACGGGCGATCCAGCATGAGATCGACCACTTGAACGGGGTGCTCTTCATCGACCACCTGAGCCCTGTAAAAAAGAATCTCTTTAAGAAGAAGTACCATAAGGGCAGGAAATGAAGATCGTCTTTTTCGGGTCCTCGGCCTTTTCCGTACCTCCTCTGAAATCAATTCGCGAACACGTTACCTGCATTGTCACAAAAAGATCCAAGCCCAAGGGCAGGGGATACCTCCTTGATGATAATGAGGTGAAGAAGACTGCCCTGGAACTGGGTTTGCCCCTCATAGAGATAAACTCCTTCAGGGATGAAGAGGCCCAGAAGATAAAAGACTACAACCCCGAACTCTTTGTTGTTGCGTCCTTCGGGTTGATCGTCCCACGGTGGGTCCTTGATCTGCCGGCAATAGGACCCGTCAATGTCCATCCGTCACTCCTTCCGCTATACCGGGGGCCCTCTCCGATGCAGTGGGCTATCCTGAACGGTGATGAAGAGACCGGTATCACGCTCATCATCATGAACGAGAAGATGGATGAAGGCAGGATCATGTACCAGGAACGCGTGTCAATAAAAAAAGGCGAGAACATGATCGATCTCTCGGACAGACTTTCTGCGAGGGTGGCAGAGATCCTCCCGGAGATCGTTGACCGTATCGGCATGCAGGGAATGATGGAGGGGACCGATCAGAGGCACGAAGACGCAACCTACACGCCTATTATTACCAAGGAGATGGGCAGGATCGATTGGTCAAAAAGCGCCATAGAGATCGAACGGCAGGTCAGGGCCTTTGTCCTCTGGCCTACAGCGTATACGTTTCTCGATGGCCGGATGATGAAGATCTTTGACGCAGAGGCCGAAGAGATAACGCGGGAAGGAACCGGACGGGGTGTTGTCGCGGAAATAACAAAGGAAGGTTTTTTTGTTAAAACCCCGAAAGGGCTCCTGAAGGTCCGGGAAGTACAACTGGAGAACAAGAAGCGCATGAGGGCCTATGATTTTGCGCAAGGGTACAGGGGGCTGGTCGGGAAGGTACTAAGATAGTATTTCGTATATAGTATATCGTATATAGTGAACTGCAAAAAACCCCTGAGGTTTCTGCGATATACGATATACAAAATACGATATACGATTTTAGACAGATCAAATAGACAAAATAAATTTAGACAGTTTTTTGTTGACATAATGCTGAATACTTTTTATCATCAAAGAAACAGTGGTATGAATCTTGCTTTTTATAAAGTGAGGTATATGAAAAGATACGTTTTGATAGTCCTGGTTATGTTCGTCCTTGCCGGTTGTGCGACAAATACGCGCGTGTCAACGGGCAACAGTCAATATGCGGGTGACAGCGCAGCCTTTTACAACACAAATCCTCCGGAACCAGCCAGGAATGCGGAAACCGGAGCCTCCAGGAAAACCGCGTCTGTTGCAAAAAAGGATGCAGACACTATCAGGGAGGATTATCTATACAGAAAAGATAATGGGGTGATGAGCGAAGACGATGATATCGCCGCACTCCTGGGATATGATTATGCTCATGATTTTGACATCCCTATCGTATTTAATGATGCTGTGAAATACAACATACGGTGGTTTACCGGGGAAAAGAGAAAGGTCTTCGGAAACTGGCTCAAGAGAGCCAAACAGTATGTGCCCGTTATCAAGGAGATCCTGAGGAAGAACGGGATGCCGGAGGACCTTGTTTATCTTGCAATGATCGAAAGCGGTTTCAATCCAAAGGCATATTCAACGGCAAAGGCATCAGGACCCTGGCAATTTATCTATGCCACCGGCGAACGGTATGGCCTGAAAGTAAATTACTGGATTGACGAAAGAAGAGACCCGGAGAAATCAACGGTCGCTGCTGCGAAGTATCTGCGGGACCTTTTTAACCAGTTCGGTTGCTGGTATCTTGCTGCTGCAGGCTATAATGCGGGTGAAAGACGGATTGAAAAAGCGATAGAAAAGCATAATACGAACGACTTCTGGGAACTCGTGAAATACAATACCCTCCCAAAGGAGACCCGTGAATACATACCGAGACTTATAGCAGCGGCGATCATTGCGAAAGACCCTGAGAAATTTGGTTTTGGTAGCATGACCTACGACCAGCCGGTGCAGTTTACAGAGTTTAAAGTACCTGGAGGAACACCGCTTTCTGCTGTCGCAAAGGCCGCATCGCTGGATGTAGCCAGCGTTAAATCATATAACCCTGAGATTATCCGCGGTATAACACCTCCGAGCCTTCAACTCTACACGGTCAAATTACCTGCATCTTTGGATGAGGAAGAGTTTGCCGACAACCTTGAGACAGCGATGAACGGCCAGAAGAAGATTAAAAGCCTTGTCACATACAAGGTTAAAAGGAAGGACACCATCGCGAAGATTGCCCGGAGATATGGCGTAAGGAGCGAGGATATATACTTAGTTAACAGTTTTGACGATGAGCTGAAAGTAAAACCCGGGGCGAGAATACAGATCCCGAGGTACATAGGCCCGACAAAGGAAAAGAGAGCGATTGCGAAAAAGACTGTTAAAACAACTGTTGCGTCACAATCTGAAACACATGCAAAACAAACCGAGACGGCACAGCAGACAAAACAAAAGGTTTACCACGTAGTCAAAAAGGGTGAGACCCTCGGGTCCATCTCCGATAAATACGGCATCGAAGTCGCGAGCCTCAAATCAATGAACAACCTGAAGAATGATAAGGTCTACCCTAATATGAAACTGAAGCTTGCCAGTTACTCA
>JAQTNJ010000171.1 GCA_028713955.1 Syntrophorhabdaceae bacterium | reverse complement strand
GCCCCGTGGTTTATTGCGCTTATCAGCCTCTTCGCAATGAGCCTTGTCTTCTGCACCCTTCGCAGGCTGGTCCTTTTCATGAAGGAGAAAAAGGCAATCAGGCTACCCGGCGAGGATAGGCTGTCAAAGATGGACCTTCACGCCTATGTCCGGGGAAAAGACTTAGAGGAGACGCTCGGCCTCCTGACAAGGAACTACAAGCTGGCCGTCAGAGACGAGCAGGGGGCGGTTCTGGAGAGGGGGAGGCTATCGAGATACGGGGTTTTTATTATCCACACGAGCATTATCGTCATCCTCGCCGGGAGTTTTGCGGGGCTCCTCTTTGGATACAGGGGGTTTGTAACGCTCAGGATAGGGGAGACGAAAGACCGGTTAACGCTGCGCGGGAAGGACTCTGCCGAGATGCCCCTCGGTTTTGCCTTGAGGTGCAAGGATTTCAGGGTAAATTTTTACCCCACCGGAGAACCAAAGGATTATGTGAGCACTGTTGAGGTAATAGAGAACGGAAAGATCATGCTGGGAAAAGAGATAAGGGTGAATGACCCCCTTTCCTATAAGGGGACACGTTTTTACCAGTCCAATTATGGAAGCGCCCCTGTTTTCCTCTTCAACATCGGGGGGGAGAAGGTTGCCCTGATGGAACGGGAAGTGTTCAGGAAAAACAACCTCTTATTGATGGCGGCACGTTTTGAGAACAGGGTCCATGATTTTGGGCCCGGCGTACTCGTTGCATATCTTGACAATGGTGAGCCGAAGGCCACCTGGTTCCTGAAGAATGTCGACCGCCTCAGAGAGCAAAACCTGCAAGGGGTGAAGGTAAGTCTCGGCGATATCGAGGAACAACCCTACACCGGTCTTGAGGTGTCGAGGGACCCGGGAGTGTTCATGGTCTGGACAGGGTTTGCCCTGATCCTCCTGGGCCTGTATGTTAATTTCTTTTTACAGTACAGGAGGATCTATCTGCTAAGGGCCTCCGAAGGGGTGCTGGTAGCAGGGATGGCATTGAGGAACAGAGAGGACTTCAAAAAAGAGTTCGAGAAACTGATAGGGGAGATTAATGGCCATACATCATAAGATCCTCGGGGTAGCGACATTATTATACCTCCTTATCTTTTTTCTCCATATCCTCTATTTTTCCGTAAAAAAGGAGAGGATACTTTCGGTCACATGGATAACCATTTACGGGACCTTCTGCATCCATACCCTTGGCCTTGTTCTCCGCTGGATCGAATCATACAGGATGGATATCGGACACGTGCCGCTCGCAAACTTCTATGAATCGCTCATCTTTTTTGCCTGGTCCGTAACGCTTGTGCTCATAATAATGCGGAGGAAGATACCCTATCCCGTGATCACCATGTGCGCGTCCACGGCCTCACTGTTCCTGATGGGGTATGCGTCCATCTCGCCCTCTGTGGAGAAAAGCATCCAGCCCCTGATCCCGGCATTGCAGAGCAACTGGCTTCACATCCACGTTGTCACCTGTTTTTTGGCCTACTCGGCGTTTGTCATATCCTTTATCTGCGGCGCCCTCTATTTTATTACGTGGGAGGGCGTTGTTCCGCCAAAAGAGACCCTTGACGACATAAATTACCGCAGCGTAATAATTGGTTTTCCCATGCTCAGCCTCGGCATACTCACAGGCGCCGTCTGGGCGCATTACGCATGGGGTTCGTACTGGAGCTGGGACCCAAAAGAAACATGGTCATTGATTACGTGGATAATATATGCTTTATTTTTACATGCCAGGTTGGTGAGGGGCTGGCGGAAGAGGAGGATCGCCTTGATTTCAATCATAGGTTTTATGAGCGTCATCTTTACATATTTCGGAGTAAATATTATTCTTTCGGGATTGCACAGCTACGCCACATGAAAAAGAAAAGACCAAAAAGCTTAGTGTTGTTCGGAAACGGGATAAACTGCGAATACGAAACCGCCTATGCCAACAGGCTCGCCGGATTTGATACGGACCTCCTCCACGTAGACCGCCTGATGGAAAATCCAAAGGATATTCGCCGCTATGCCTTTATCAATTTTCCCGGCGGCTTTCTTGATGGGGACGACCTTGGCTCTGCCAAAGCGCAGGCGGTAAAATGGCGGCATCAGAAGCTGCGTGGTTCAACGGAGAGGTTTATTGATGAACTGATCGGGTTTGTGGCCGATGGCAAGATACTGCTCGGCATATGCAATGGCTTCCAGCTCCTCGTGAAGACCGGCCTGCTTCCGGCAACCGGCGGTGAGTACGGAAGACAGACCGTAACGCTGACCTCTAATGATTCAGGGCGGTTTGAGGATCGATGGGTATACCTTAAAATCAATCAACTTTCTCGTTGCATATTTACCCGCGATATGGATAAAATTTATCTTCCCGTAAGACACGGCGAAGGAAAATGTGTTGCAGACAGCCGGGAGACTGTCGGAAAAATAAAAGAAGGCGGCCATATAGTTTTGCAGTATGCTGACGAAAAGGGAAACGTTACCGATGAATACCCTTATAGCCCCAATGGTTCGGCGGAAGCGATCGCCGGTCTGTGTGACGAGTCGGGACGAATCTTCGGGCTCATGCCGCATCCGGAGGGGTTTATCCACTATACACAACATCCCAGGTGGATGCGGGAACCCATTGAAAAGGCAGGGGGAGATGGATTGAGAATATTTAAGAACGCATATAGATTTGTATCAGAAAATCAATAGGAGGTATTTCCATGAACAAAATGGACATCATCAACAAGCTTGCCGCTGACATCAACGTGAATCAGAAGATCGCAAAGATAGCAGTTGATACGATCATCGATAGCGTAAAAAAGGCCATTATAAATAATGAGCGCGTCGAGATAAGGGGTTTCGGGAGTTTTACCCTGAGGGAATATAAGGCATACAAAGGGAGAAACCCGAAAAGCGGCGAGATGGTCAATGTTGAGCCGAAAAGACTTCCCTATTTCAAGGTCGGCAAGGAATTGAAAGAGATGATATGGAAAGACTCTGTATAGTGTCGGAACTAAAAATTCCCCAAGCGGGGGCCCAAAAGATGTTTTAACTTTTTCACCGTCTGTATTATCTCGCTCGAAGGGTCCTTTTTCTTGTTGTAAGAATAGGCAGGATCCCCCTTCATCTCAGTTATTACCGCCTTCACGGAATTTGCAAGCCCCGTCAGGTCATAGCCGCCCTCGAGGGCAAAAAGCGCCCCGCCCTTCGAGTGCTTCTTCGCGATTTCAAGGAGCATTTTTGTCATCATGGCGTACCCCCCTTCGGTTACTACCATGCCGCCAAGGGGGTCATTATAATAGGCATCGAAGCCCGCCGAAACGAGAACCATTTCCGGCTTGTAGATGTCCGAGACAGGAACCAGAACCTCCCGGAAGGCATAGAGATAATCCTCGTCGGACATACCGTAGGACATGGGTACGTTAACGGTATAGCCTTCGCCGTCACCTTCGCCTATCTCTTCATACCAACCGGTTCCGGGGTAATAGGGGTATTGATGCGTTGAAAAGTAGAGGACCGTGGCGTCCCTGTAAAAACTATGTTGGGTCCCGTTGCCATGGTGAAGATCAAAATCAACAATGAGGACCCTCTTTGCTTTATATGTTTTTTCCAGGTATCGTGCGCCGATAGCGATGTTATTAAAGATGCAGAAGCCCATTGCCCTGTCACGCTCTGCGTGATGACCCGGGGGCCTCACAAGGGCAAAGGCGCTTTGTATCTCAGAAGATTGCAACTTGTCTATAAGGGTCAGGACGCCTCCTGCCGCAAGACAGGATGCTTCGTAGGTCTTCGGAGAGGTGACCGTGTCGGGGTCTAATCTCTTCGGCGGTTTATTGCTCGTGGCTGCAACGTAATCGATATAGGCAGTATCGTGATTGAAGGCTATCTCTTCGCGGGTTGCCTTCCGCGGCGGCACGAAGAGGATACCATCACTGCCCATGGTGTCGAGCATAGAGTAAATGGATCTTAACCTGTTAGGATTTTCGGGGTGGTAGTCATCAGTGGTATGTTCTAAAAATACATCGTCCCTTACAATGCCAACGCTCATGCGATCCTCCCTTGTGACAGGATAGTAAGTTTTCCGTAAAAAAGCAAGGCATTATAGAGACAGTCGATAGTCGATAGTGAATAGTAGATAGTGAGAAACCAAAGAGACAATTCTTTAAGAAGTTTATCTCTCTGCCCTCCGCTCTCAGCTGTCTTTTCCCCCTTGCATCTCACGGGGAGGTTACGCAGGGCCTTGCCGCTTATCTATCTTGTAGCAGCTGCCCTTATGATATTTTGCGTGTTTTTTCATCTCCGAGGCGATCTCTGTAAATTCTCCATAATGAGAAAAGGAACTGTTACTGTTGTGGGCGATCCCTATGGAAAGGGAGACAAGGGGGAATCTTTTTTCCTTTCCCTGCCTGTCCGTTGTTTGAATGTAGCCCCGCTCCCCGTCATCTGGGTCGTAGAAGGTGGGCATGATCCGGTCAAATGCCTGGATAATCTCTGCCGAAGCCTCTTCGACGAGGTTTAGATCCATGATGTATATAAAATCATCGCCACCGATATGTCCTATAAAGCCCCCGACCGGCTGCCTGTTTTTCACAATGTTCAGGATCAGGCGCCCCGCCACCTTTATCGCCTCGTCGCCGCGGGTAAAACCATAATAATCATTAAAGGGTTTAAAATTGTCGAGATCGCCGTAGGCAAGGGCAAAGACATCGCCACGGTCTATCCGCTTTTGTATCTGCCTGTTAATGGAGATATTGCCGGGGAGTTTTGTAAGGGGGTTTACCTCCACAACCCTCTCTGACCTGAAAATACAGAGATCGACCCGGGCGAGACCCTCTCTTTCAATGTCACTTTTTAACATGTAATCTTCCACAAGCAGCGAGTCCCAGGGAGGAACCGCAGCGGCATCCCCGAAGATTGCCAGGACAGGAAGCTGGTTGAAGATGGGATCACCCTTCAGGTTGTTCAGGGTATTCGTTGTGAAGGGGTCGTCCCCGGTCATGTCAACGATGAGCAGCCCCGGCATTGTATTGTAGATATAATCAAGGGCAGGCCGGATGTTGGAAAACGGTATCAGGCGAAAGAAATCCCGCAAGGTCCTCTCCAGGAGATCTGAAAGGGCTGCATCCTGCGAAATAATGACAATGTCCTTTTTGGTCATAATGAAAGCTCTTCCGTCATCTCCAGGGACTCTTCGAGGGCCCCCAGTATGTCCCTGAGGTCGGCCTCCGAGAGGTCAAGCATCTGCCAGGATTCGGGATTGACCGCCATAAGGGTGTGGTCGCCGGCAAACCCGAACCCCCTTGCCCGTACCAGTATGTCCGCGAGATGGACTATTGCAGATTCAACAGGCGCGTTCTTTGAAAGATGCGGCTTGTGATGGTACTCGATGACATCGACGAGCTTTTGGGGAAAGCGCCATTTCTGGGCCATCCACGAACCGACGCTTGCATGGGTTGTTCCAAAATGGGCGCGTTCAGCACCATATATGCTTAAGTTCCCGATATCCGCATCGCGCATTGCCTCCTCATATTCCTCCGGGAACTGAAGGATCAGCAGGACCTTCCCGATGTCGTGGAGAAGGCCGTCAATAGAGGCCTCTTCAGGTTCCTTCAACCCCTTCTTTTCCGCGATAAGCCTTGCAGCGATGGCACAGCCCAGGGAATGCTCCCAGAGCCCGATCATCGTCTTTTGCATGAGCTCAAAGACCGAAACACCGAGGAGCAGGCCCTTAACAACGTTCAGGCCAAGGAGAATGACGGCCTGATTTACCGATGATATCCTGCCGGGAAATCCGTATATCGGTGAATTGACCATTTTAAGAACCTTCGTCGTAAGGGCAGGGTCATTCGATATGAAGTTGCTGATCTCGTTCAGAGAGACCCCTGGGTTTTCAATGACCCCAAGAAGCCTTTTCAAGACACCCGGAATAGTCGGCAAAGCGTTGATGTTCTCAACCCTGGCCCGGAGATCCCTGATGTCCATGCTACCCATATAATCCCTCTATATGCTCTTTTAGTACCCTTTTTATGACACCCATGTACGGCTCCTCTTCGATAGACTTAAAACGCCTGTCGAGGGCCGACAACACCTCTTCCTTTGGCGTTGAAGGAGGGGAGATCCCCTGGATGGATATGCTGTCAGCATCCATATCCCTTACCCTTTCTATAAGCTCGGCCGTTAACTCAGTTCCTTCCCCGAGCAGCACCATTCCGCTTCTGTTCTTCACAGGTTTTAATAATTTCATCCCCGGTTCCAGCTTGTCAGGTACAATTTTTGGCACAGCAAGCACCTCGTTCTCTCAAACAGTTCTCAGATATGATCGGATAAAAACATAACAGGTTAAGTTTTTCATGCTCTTTGACGGACATTTACAACCCGGAAAGCCACACCTCCAGCCTGTCACACCCTTCTTTAAGCCTTTCAATGCCCGTTGCGTAGGAAAAACGGACGTGAGAGCCTGCCCTGAAGGAGCCGAAATCGTATCCGGGAGTAAAGGCCACCCCGGCCTCGTCGAGGGCCCTCTCAACAAATACCATACTGTCAATACCCCACCGCTCTATCCCCGCGTAGATGTAAAAGGCCCCCTCGGGGCTTGCAGGCACATGGAATCCCAGACCCCTCAGCCTCGGGACCATGAAATCTCTCCTCTCCTCGTATGTTTTCCTCATGCGGCCGAGTTCTTCAGCATTGTCAAAGGCGTACATGGCCGCATACTGTGATATCGAAGGCGGGGAAATGAATATGTTTTGAGCGAATTTTTGTATTGGTCTTACGAGCTCCCCGGGCACCACCATCCATCCAAGCCTCCAGCCTGTCATGGCGTACGTTTTTGAGAAACCGTTTACCACGA
>JAQTNJ010000170.1 GCA_028713955.1 Syntrophorhabdaceae bacterium | reverse complement strand
CTGCATGCGTACTTGGTGCCCTTTTTCATGGATGATTTTGCTGCCGGCTTTTTTACTGCCGGTTTCGTTTTGACAGCAGACTTCTTCGCTACCGGCTTTGCCTTGGCAGCTGGTTTCTTGGTTGCCATTTACTTCCTCCTTACGGTTTTACTTTGCGGCTTATTTCTTTGCCGCTGCTTTCTTTGCTGCCGGTTTCTTTGCTGCTGCTTTTTTTGGTGCTGCCTTTTTTACTGCTTTTTTTGGTGCTGCCTTTTTTACTGCTTTTTTTGGTGCTGCCTTTTTTACTGCTTTTTTTGGTGCTGCCTTTTTTACTGCTGCTTTCTTTGTCGCCATTCAATACCTCCTCAAAATATTTTTGTGTTTCTTTTTTTATTGTATATGAATTAAATATTCTGTCAAGTAAGAATTTACTAAATTCACTCTTTGTCAGTATTTTTCTTGTGTCTTAAATTTAGAAAATATTTTGTTATTGGATGGACAATAAAAATAAACACCCGGATAATGTGGTTCCTGGCCAAATACAGCCCGAAGGTTAAAAGAATGCTTACAACAAGCAACAAAAAAAACGCCTGATACTTTCCATCCTTCACGGCGCTTCCCTGTAATGTCAGCATGAGCGTACCAGGCAATCTGCCAAAGATGTTCATGAGAATAAAATCAATGAGCCGCATATGAGTTAGTCCAAGCAGGTAGCAGAGAGAGTCCTTGGGGAACCCGGGGATGAGAAAGAAGATGAATGTTATGTAGAGACCTTTATGGGTAACAAAAAAATTAAATTTATCGATATAATGTTTTTTGACGATCTTTTCCACGAACTTCATACCGAACATGCGCGCAATACCAAATGCCACAACAGAACCAACTGTAAGACCAACCGTCGAGAGGATTACGCCGGATACATTACCGAATAAAAAACCACCGACAAAACCGGTCACCTCGCCGGGTACCGGTGCAAACACAACCTGCAAAGCCTGAACCAGGACAAAGACAAAAGCCGCGTATGGGCCGAAGGAGGCAATAAAGATTTTCAGTTTTTTAAAATCGAAAAAGAATCTGTAGTATGCAAAGACATCTCTCCACGCACCTTCATGGTAAACGTAGAACATGAGGATGATGAGCGCCAGGATTGAGACCAAAAGGATTGAACGTAAGATTAATGACAGCCTGCTGGAGTTGACGATGGATTTTTTATTCAAGTTTGAATCGCGACGGTTCTGAGAACTTCATCGACTGTCGTTAAACCGTCTTCAAGAAGGATCAGACAGTAGTCTTTAAGGGTCTTCATGCCTGCCGTAATAGCTGCCTGACGTATGACATTCGTCTCGGCGCCTTCTGCAACCAGGTGCCGCACCTCTTCACCCACCATGAGCACTTCGTAAACACCAACCCTGCCCTTGTAACCTGTGTTACCGCAGACATCGCATCCCTTTCCTTTATATAGCTCTATGCCTTCACGAAGTCCAAGATACTTTGCGATAATGGGATCCGGCTCATATTTCTCTTTACACTTCGTGCATATCCTTCTTACAAGCCTCTGAGCAACGATACCTATAATGGAGGTTGAAGTGAGGAATGGCTCTATGCCCATTTCCGACAACCGCATGAAGGTTGCGGGCGCGTCGTTCGCATGGAGTGTCGTAAAAACAAGGTGGCCCGTAAGGGCAGCTTCTACAGCTATTTTGGCAGTCTCTTTGTCCCTTGTCTCTCCAACGAGGATAATGTCAGGGTCCTGCCTCAGAAATGCCCTTAACACCCGGGCAAAATCAAGCCCGATATCCGCATTGACCTGCACCTGGTTGATTCCTGCGAGGTCATACTCGATCGGGTCTTCGACGGTCGATATGTTTACATCAACACTGTTGATCTCTGCAAGTGAACTGTAGAGCGTCGTGCTTTTTCCGGAACCGGTAGGACCTGTAACATAGATGATCCCATAAGGTTTTTTAATCATCTCCCTCACGAGATCAAGGGTGCCCGGATGGCTGACCAATTTATCAAGACCCATGGTGGTATTGCTCTTGTCAAGAATACGGGTACAGATCTTCTCTCCATATTTTGTCGGCACCGAGGAGACCCGGAAGTCGACTGATTTGTTCCCCAATTTTATTGTTATCCTGCCGTCCTGCGGCAACCTTCTTTCAGTAATATCGAGCTTGGAAATAATTTTAACCCTGCTGATGAGAGGAAGCTGAACCTTCTTGGGCAGCATCATCTCCTCCCTGAGAACACCGTCAATCCGGTAACGCACACGAAGTGCCTTTTCCATTGGCTCAATATGGATATCGCTTGCACCCTTTTTTAAGGCAGCGGCAATGATGTTGTTCGTAAGACGTATGATCGGCGCCCCCTCTGCCTCCCTTGCAAGGTCCGTTACTCCTGCCTCGTCCTCGTCGGTGTCTTCGAACTCAGCGTCCTTCATGATATCGGCCTGGACGTGATCCATGGAATCAAGGAGCTGGTCAAGGTTTATCTCGGGTTCTTCTTTCGTTTCTTTCTTTGTAAGCTCAATATAATCTGTCTCCATGAATTTTTTGAAATCTTCTGCGGATACGATCACGGGGTCGATGGCCCTCCCCTTGATGAACTTCCGTGCCTCATCGAGTGCCATAAGGTCATTGGGGTTTACCATTGCGAGTGTCAGCGTATTGCTGGAATAGGATGTGGGCAGCATTTTGTATTTCATAATAAGCTGCTGAGGAATGATCGTTATCACATCCTTATCCAGTTTCAGAGTCTTCAGGGAGACAACACCAAGACCATCCCTGGTATTCATCTCTTCAATTCTTGCAGCAACAATCTTGTTGAGAGAGATTGAAAGCGTAGGGTGTTCCGTCAGAAGAGCTTCAAAATCCTTTTTCTCCAGGACAAAAACCTCTGTTGCCTGGATGGCCATAACCGTAGCGGTCCTTGGCTTACCCGTTAGAAGCGCCATCTCTCCAAAACAGGCACCGCTATCGAGAGTTGCTATCGTAAGATCAACGCCAAGGGAAGGCTCCAGTTTTTTGATCTCCACCTTGCCTGATTTTATAATGAACATTGAATCGCCCGATGCGCCCTCACGGACGATGGCGGTATTTGGAGGGTATATCCTCTCTTTCAGTCTCTTCGAAAGCTCCTCAATCTCCGTATCTCCGAGAGCCTTAAAGATCTCCGTATTTTTTAACGATGTTACTTTATCTATGGGAGGGCTCATTGTCCAAACCTTCTATTCCTGTGCTGGTAACTCCTGATAGCCCTTAAAAAATCTATCTTTCTGAAGGCCGGCCACAGGGCGTCACAGAAGTAAAACTCACTATACGCACTCTGCCACAACAAAAAACCGCTCAATCGCACTTCACCACTTGTCCTTATTATAAGATCAGGATCGGGAATTCCGCAAGTATATAGATGGGCCGTAATGTCATCGCCGGTAATATTGTTTGCCGCTTCTTCAACATTTTCAAAGTTTTTACACCGGATCGCCTCTTTAACAGCCTCAACGATCTCTTCCCTTCCGCCATAGCCGACGGCAATGTTCAGTATATGGTTATCGTTGTGCATCGTTAACTCTTCGGCCCTTTTTATTACATCCTTCAAGCGGTCCGGCAGCATATCTATCTTTCCCAGCGCATGTATCCTGAATCCATTCTTTTTAACGATCTGGTTCTTTGAAAGCTCATCGATCTTTTCTTCGATCACCTTAAGAAGTGCCTCGACCTCTCCTCTGTCCCGCTGGATATTCTCCGTTGATAAGACCCATATGGTAACGATCTTAATATTAAATTCCGCACACCATTTCAGGACATCGTCAAGTTTCCTTGCCCCTTCTACGTGACCCATGGTGATATCATCGAACCCCATCTCCTTTGCAAACCGCCTGTTCCCATCGAGTATGAGGCCCACATGAAGGGGCGGCTTTCCCTTTTTAACCTCCCTTTCGAGGAGTTTTTCATAGGAATAATAGAGTATCCTCTTAAGCAACACATAAGATTATAATGTATATTGAGAAAAATATTAACACTTTTTTCAAGCGGCCATGAAGGATTAAGAAAATGAGGGGGAAAAGGTTGCAGCCTCCGGGATTCGTTTGACCGTCTATGCGTTGATCGCTGATAGATGCTGTATGGACTTCGTCCTTGATGAAAGGGTCTTGACGGCATCCTTGAGACCATCAATTGTAAGCTCGTACATTGGAAATATTTTACCGATCGTGTCCACGGTATAGTGGCCCCAGAAATTCATGTGCGTGGGGTTGAGCCATACCGAATGGGGAAAATGTTCCTTGATCTTCAGGAGCCACTCGATCGACGGCTTATCGTTCGTATAAAAATAATCGATGCACCCGTTGATATCAAATAGTTCCGAATAGGCCATCCTTGCGTCGCCGACGATGACGACTTTGTAGCCCTTGTGGAAATTGGAAAAGAGCTTTTCTGTGGGTATCCTCTTGTAATTTGCTATGTCCTCATAGATATCCTGGTAAATACTGTTGTGGAAGAAATAGTATTTGAACTCCTTAAAGTGCTCCATCTGGGACGCTGCCGAAAAAAGCCTTTCACAGAGTTCCGAGTAAGGAAGCATAGACCCGCCTGTGTCCATCAGGAGTATGAGCCTCACAGAGTTCTCGCGCGATTTATTGAAGACGAGCTCGATCTCCCCACCCTCTTTGGCGGTCTTATCGATGGTCTCGTCTATATCGAGTTCTTCCTGCAACCCTTCCCGCTTGAGTTCCCTCAGCTTTTTCAGGGCCATCTTTGTCTGTCGTATATCGAGGATGATATCGTTCCGGTAGTTCCTGAACCTTCTCTCACCTGCAACCTTCGCGGCGGATTGCATCCACGATTCACCGCCAACCCTGATACCGCCCGGGTGGTGTCCATATGCGCCGAACGGTGAGGTGCCGCCCGTGCCTATCCACTTGCCGCCGCCGTCATGCCTCTCTTTTTGTTCTTTCAACCTTTCCCTGAACTGTCTCATCAGTTCATCCATATCGTGTGTCTTCCTGAACTCTTCGATCTGCTTCTGCAGTTCCGCCATCTCTTCAGGGCTTAGCTTCGGAAGCCTGTGAAGAGGGTTCTCGAGCCACTCCATTACCTTGTCAAGTTCAAGGGATGCTGTCTTGATGCCGCCGAAATATTCCTGGAAAGCGAGGTCAAAGGCATCATAGTAAGCCTCACTTTTGACAAGGAATGCCCTCCCCAGGTAGTAAAGGTGATTAAGACTTGACTGGAAATACCCGTTATAGAGCGCCTCTGTGAACGACATCCATTCTGTGATGGAAACGGGCACCCCTTTTTTCCGCAATGTATAGAAAAAGTCAATAAACATACATTAATACCTTTTCTTAAATCCAAAGCCTCCCTGAGCGTTTGAAAGTTTGATGAACCTGTCTGTATCCTGTTCGTTCTTGAGCAGTGTCCCGAGGAAGGGGATCTCCGAACCGATCTTTTCCAGACGGATCCCGCCCAGAGAAAGTGCCTTGATCCAGTCGAGCAGTTCGCTTGTTGATGGTTTTTTCCTGAGCCCGTCCATTTCCCGGATCCAGTAAAATTTCTTGAGGGCCTCCTTGACAAGCTTATTTTCGATGTCCGGATAATGGACCTTGACGATCCTTTCCATCATCTCATCATCAGGGAACTCTATATAACAGAACAAACATCTCCGCAGGAATGCGTCAGGCAGTTCCTTCTCTGAATTACTCGTAATGATCACAACGGGGCGGTGCACCGCAACAACCTCTTCGTCAAGTTCGTGGATATGGAACGACATCTCGTCAAGCTCGTTGAGGAGGTCGTTGGGGAATTCAATGTCCGCTTTGTCGATCTCGTCGATGAGAAGAACCAGTTGTTCTGCGCTTTTGAAGGCCTGGCCCAGTCTCCCAAGCTTGATATATTGCCTTATGTCGCTGATGTCCTTGTCTTTAAACCGTGCGTCGTTAAGCCTCTGCACGGTGTCATATACGTAAAGTCCGTCTTTGGCCTTTGTTGTTGATTTAATATTCCATACAAGAAGTTTCTTGTTAAGCGCACGGGATATGCTGTGCGCTAAAAGCGTTTTACCTGTCCCTGGTTCGCCCTTTACAATGAGTGGTTTTCCCAGGGCAACAGACACATTGACAATCTCCATAAGCGGTTTCGAAGCTATATAATCATCGCTTCCTTTGTAGCCCTGTGTTGTGTTATCCATTTATTGAGCCTCCTTGAAAATAGTGAAAAATATCACTAACAGTATAAGGCTTTACGGGCTCAAAGTCAACCATTCAACTGGTCACGGCGACACATCCGTGAGGCGAACAGAAAAGCGGAAGGTGAGAAGGTGATAGGGTGAGAGCAAAACCCGTAATTCGTAATTCGTGAAACGTGAGTGGAGAAAGGCAATTCCAAGGGATGAGATTGCCACGCTCCGCTCGCAATGACAACCCGCTCTTTCTTTGCTGTACAATTTTTTCCCCTCACGACTTATGCCTCACGACTTACGGGTTCATTATCGCTAAAAACTGGCAGCAGACCGGACGAACAGAGAAAATTCAACGAATCCGGCAGTCTGGATAGACGAAATGGAAGAATTTCCTTGACAAATACCCTGTTTTTCATTTAAATATTCACATTATGCAGGTATTCTCCATGAATTCATTCTTTTACTTTTATTATTTTACCAGCTTGCACCCATGATCTCTTTGCTCTGAAAAAGCAAAAGCCATGGGTGCAAAGGCCCATGGCTTTTTAGTTGTTTGCAAGCCATGGGATTGACCCATGGCTTTTTTATTGTCAGGAGGACATATGATTATTTCTAAAAAATTACACAAGCTGATTGCAGACCAGGAAGGCTGGACCCGCAGAATGTTCGAAGAGGGGATCAAGATCAAAAAACAATAC
>JAQTNJ010000169.1 GCA_028713955.1 Syntrophorhabdaceae bacterium | reverse complement strand
AATAAGAGACCTGAACAATAGATTTAATCTGGACCTTTCAGAATCTCCGGATTACGAAACGCTTGGTGGTTTTATCCTCACGCAACTACAGGAGATACCGAAAGGGGGAGAAATAATACTCCACGGTATCCACAGGTTTACTGTGGTGGGGCTCGAAGGAAGAAGGATTACCAAAGTGAAGCTTGACAGACCCAAAAGGGTCTGACAGGTCTGATACAATTTTTCAATATTATACGTTCAATACAGAATTATGTGATCCGAACTCATTCATGCTTTTTTCAGGATTTTCAGGATCATCCTGCCATATGCCATCGACTATGAAACGGTATTCATAGACGCCCTTAGATAGCATCATTGTGGTTTTCCAGACACCTTTGTTGTCTTTCTTGAGTTGCTTGGCTGCTGGGCTCCAGGCATTAAAAGAACCGGCAAGAAGGACCTCCCGGGCAGAAGGGTTCTCCAATTTGAAAGTTACCCGTTTCCTGGTCTCTTTCTTTGTCATCTTTGCCCCCTTTATGTAATTTGAGAGTATTGTACCACAAATAGGATTTTTATACTACCCGGGTTCAAGCAAGTTATATATTTTTGCTCTTTCATGGGAGCTCAGAAGGGTCCAGCGGCAGGATGACGGTGACCTTTGTTCCTGTACCAGGGGTGCTTTCCACGTCTATCTTCCCGTTGTGGAGCATGACAATATGTTTAACAATAGAAAGCCCTAATCCTGTGCCGCCAAGCCTCTTGGAACGGGACTTGTCAACGACATAAAACCTTTCAAATATCCTTGAAAGATGGTCGCCCGGTATTCCGATCCCTGTATCCTGGATGGTGAATGTTACTGTTGCCCGATCGGATTCAAGCGATAGGGAGATCCCGCCTTTTTCAGTGTATTTGACGGCATTATCCAGAAGGTTGATGAGCATCTGTTCCAGTTTGAAAGGGTCCCCTTTGATGTCCGGTGTTCCGGCATCGATCTTCAGGGTAAGAGATAAATTCTTTTCCGCAAACTGACGCTCGAAGATCTTGATCGAGTTTTCTATTAATGTCTTCAGGCCCGTTCTTTCATATTGAGGTTCCGCCCCCCTTACTTCAAGCTCTGAAAGCAGAAGAAGGTCGTTGATGACGTTGATCAGCCTGTCGGTGTTGCGCCTGATAATATCAAGATAACGTTTCTGCTCCGCGTCCTTTACCGAATCTTCAAGAGTTTCGATGAATCCCTTTATAGAAGTAAGAGGAGTTCTCAATTCATGTGAAACATTCTGTACAAAATCGGTCTTGATCTTTTCCAGATTTCTCATATCCGTAATGTCATGGAATACTATTGCTATCTCTTCCTGTGAATTTAAAAACGTAGCGCCGCAGGAGAAGATACTGTTGTTAAACTCGATCTCTTTTATGCAGTTCTGTTGTGTTGTACGAACATCCCTGACTAATTCGCTTAACTTTGGTTCACGGATTGCTTCCCAGTAAAACTTGCCTTCCTCAAGGTTCTGAGGGATCATCTTTTGTAAACTGTTATTGAAGAATACAACCTTTTCGTTCCTGTCCAATATTAAGAATCCCTCCTGGAGTGAAAGCATCATACTGTCCCATTCTTCTTTCTGTTGCGATAATTCCGTAACAAGCAGTTTTATCTCGCTGACCATGAAGTTGAAACTTTCAGCGAGGTCTCTCAACTCACCTCTGTTCTTCAGAAAGACCTTTGTGTTGAAGTCTTTTTTTGCGACCCTTTCCGAGGCAGCAATCAATTCTTTCAAGGGTTTTGAAAGGTTTCTTGAAAAGACGAAGGCGATGAGGATGGATATACAGATAATGATGAATGTTATCAGTAAGATCTTAAGGCGGATCTGATTGACTATCGTACGAATATCTTTCAGGTACTGGCTCAGTCTTAAAACACCGATAGTCTTCTTGCCACTGACAATCGGTATTGCTACATAGATCATCTCTTGTTTTAATGTCTTGCTTGTTCTGAGAAATCTCCCTGTATTGCCCTCAAGGGCCTGCGCAACCTCTGTCCTCGTCCCGTGGTTTTCCATTTTTGAAGGGTTTTCTTCTGAGTCGGCGAGAACCTTGCCGTCAACTGCTATGACGGTGATGCGTGTATGGATCTCTTGTCCTGATTCTTTTACAGTGGCATCGAGCCTCTGCATGTTGTTATCGCTGAGCATGGGCGATAATTGTGTGCTGAGTACCATCGCCATATTCTTTAAACTGTTTGCAACGGTCTCGATATGGTAATGGCGCATCATCGAGAAAGAAAAGGAAAGGATCAGGGCAGAGAGGATAATAATGATGATGAGATAACCGCCAAATATCTTAAAGAATATCGTTTTTTTCATTCTTCGAACTTGTACCCTATACCGCGGACGTTTTTAATTAATTGTGCAGCATTACCGAGTTTTTCCCTGAGATGGCGGATGTGTACATCGACGGTTCTGTCTATGACAAATTTTTCTCTTCCCCACAGATAATCCAGTATCTGGTCCCTCGAATAGATCCTTCCTGTATTTGAAGCAAGAAAATGCAGGATCTTGAATTCTGTCGTGGTCAGATCGATCTTTTTCCCTGTTACCTCAACTTCATATCTCTCCATGTCGATCGTAAGGATGCCCCTGACTGTGATCCTTTTCGTTTCCTTTTTACGTTCCTGTCTTCTTAAGACTGCCTTGACCCTTGCTACGAGTTCCCTGGGAGAAAAGGGTTTGGTTACATAATCGTCGGCACCCAGTTCGAGACCAAGGATCTTTTCGGTCTCCTCAGTCTTTGCGGTGAGCATGATAATAGGGATGGAAGAATATTTATCTTTACTTTTCAGATACTTACATACCTCAAAACCATCGACATCGGGGAGCATGAGATCGAGAATGACGAGGTCGGGAGAACCGGTCTGGAGGGATCTGTAAAAACTTTCTACCTCAGAAAACCCCTTTACTTTAAATCCTGATTTTTTGAGATTAACTCCGACGAGTTCAAGGATGTCAGGTTCGTCATCTACAATAGCTATTAATTGATTACCCATAAAATCAGATTACCCTATCACTTACTATTTGCAAAGTATTTTTTGTGATCGTACATTACGCTCCATAATATTCTGTTGCAAAGTGAGTCCCCGTATAATAATCTTGTATATCTTAGTGGTGAATTGTTAATTTTTAATTAAGGATCATATTTTTATTTAAGGGGAGGTACGGTGATGAGATCCGATAGAATGAAAAAGGGTGTTGAGAAGGCGCCGCACCGGAGTCTTTTTAACGCAATGGGGTATACGACCGGGGAGATAGAAAGACCGATCATCGGCATAGCGAACTCCGCAAACGAGCTGATACCGGGACATATCCATCTTGACAGGGTTTCCCGGGCCGTCAAGGATGGGATCAGGATGGCGGGCGGGACGCCGATGGAGTTTTCGACGATCGGCATATGCGACGGGATAGCGATGAACCATGAAGGGATGAAATACTCTCTCGGATCAAGGGAACTTATCTGTGATTCCGTTGAGGTGATGGCAAAGGCGTATCCCTTTGACGGTATCGTGCTTATTCCAAACTGTGACAAGATCATACCGGGTATGATTATGGCAGCCATGCGGCTTAATATCCCGGCTATCGTGGTGAGCGGTGGCCCTATGCTTGCAGGCCGTTTCAGGGGAAAGGCGGTGGACCTTATCTCTGTTTTTGAAGGGGTAGGGAAGGTAGCCGGCGGCCTCATGACAGACGATGAGCTTTACATGCTCGAAGAATGCGCATGCCCGGGCGCAGGTTCATGCGCGGGCATGTTCACGGCGAACTCCATGAACTGTCTTTCAGAGGCCCTCGGTATCGGTCTGCCGGGAAACGGGACGATACCGGCAGTACACGCCGCACGGATAAGGCTTGCCAAGCTAGCAGGACAGAGGATCATAGATCTTGTAAAAAGAGATGTAAAGCCCAGGGACATCATGACCGTTGAGGCCTTTCGAAATGCCATAACGGTCGATATGGCGTTTGGTGGTTCATCGAATACGGCGCTCCATCTCCCGGCGATTGCGAATGAAGGCGGGATTACGCTGCCTCTGACCCTCTTTGACGAGATATCCGAAAAGGTCCCTCATATCTGTAATATGAGCCCGGCGGGACCGCACCACCTCGAAGACCTCTTCGAGGCAGGCGGTGTCTATGGGATCATGAAGGAATTGACGAAGAGGAACCTTATCAACAAGAGATGTATTACAGTGACGGGAAACAAAATCGGTGACATCCTGAAAGGGGTCAGCGTTGCAGATCATGAGGTCATTCACCATATCAATACACCTTATCACGAAAAAGGCGGGCTTGCGGTATTGACAGGAAGCCTCGCGCCGCAAGGTTCAATAGTGAAGAGGATCGGGGTGTCGGAAAGCCTCTGGCATTTTGAAGGAAAGGCAAGGGTCTTCGACAGTGAAGAAGAGGCAGGGAAGGCGATCATGGAGGGAAAGATACGGGCAGGGGATGCGGTCATCATCCGGTATGAAGGACCGAAAGGCGGACCGGGTATGCGTGAGATGCTTACCCCTACAAGCATCCTTGCAGGCAGAGGTCTCGATACGGTGTGTGCCCTGATCACTGACGGGAGGTTCTCCGGCGGGACACGGGGTCTCTGTATAGGTCATGTGTCGCCGGAGGCTGCGGAAGGCGGGCCCATCGCGTTCGTGAAGAACGGGGATGCCATCGAGATAGACCTCGTGAAAAAGATCATACGCCTCCGTATCGATAAAAAGGAACTTGCGAAACGCAAGAAAGTCTGGAAACGCCCTGAGCCGAAGATAAAAGAGGGCTACATGGCGCGTTATGCAAAGCTTGTTACCTCAGCAGCGACGGGGGCAGTATTCAGCTGAGAGCAGAGAGCTAAGAGCAGAGAGCTAAGAGCTGGAAAACCCTTTGTGTCATTGCGAGGAGCGAAGCGACGTGGCAATCTCAATAGTAGCGGGATTCAGAGTTTCAAGGGCTGATAGCTGACTGCTGAAAGCTCATGGTTGATTAAAAGGATCTATATGGAAGGCAAGATCATAGAAGAGATTATAAGGACTGCCGGGAAAGAGAATGTGTTGGCCTCGCCGGAGGAAAGAAAGTGCTACTCCTACGATGGAAGGAATGAGGGGGTGGTTCCTGACCTCATCGTCTTCCCATCGTCCGCCGGAGAGGTATCGAAGATACTGAAACTTGCCAACCAGTACCGTTTTCCCGTGATCCCGAGGGGTCAGGGGTCCGGGTTGACCGGCGGTTCCATCCCGGTATATGGAGGGGTTATACTGGTCTTTACGAGGATGAACCGGATCCTTGAGATCGATACGGAAAACCTTACCGCGACCGTGGAACCAGGCGTTATTACCTTTGACCTGCAGCAGGAGGCGGCAAAATACGGGTTGTTCTACCCGCCTGACCCGGCTTCTTTCAAATATTCGAGTATCGGGGGGAATGTCGCAGAGTGCGCGGGCGGCCCGAACTCGTTGAAATACGGCGTCACAAGGGATTATGTGCTGGGACTTGAGGTAGTGAAGCCTACAGGGGAGATTATCAATACAGGCGTAAGAACGATGAAGGGTGTTGTAGGGTATGACCTGACCCGTCTTTTCGTAGGGAGTGAAGGGACTCTCGGCGTTGTCACAAAGATCATCATGAAACTTATCCCTTTACCGGAGGCAAAGGCCACGATCCTTGCCCTGTTCCAGGAGGTCGAGGATGCCGCGGCGACAGTTTCGGCCATCATCGCCGCAAAGGTTGTCCCGTCGACGATTGAATTCATGGATAAGGCATCGATCAAATGCAGCGAGCAGGCATCTCCGATGGGACTGCCTGAAGGAATAGGGGGATTGCTGCTCATCGAGGTCGACGGCGACAGGGAATCGATACGGCCGCAGGTGGAAAAGGTCAACAGGATTGTCCTCGATAAGAAGGCGATCCGGTGTGATGTCACCGAGGACCCCCAGGAGGCTGACAGGCTCTGGCAGGCAAGACGGGTTCTTTCCCAGGCGACATACAATCTCAACCCGGTCAAGATCGCAGAGGATGTGGTTGTCCCGCGCTCACATATTCCGACGCTGATCCGGGCCCTTGAAGAGATGGAGAGGCGGTTCGGCGTGCCCATCCTGAGTTTTGGCCATGCAGGGGATGGCAATTTTCACGTGAGCGTCATGATCAAGGACACGCCGGAAGACAGGGCAAAGGCGGAAAAGGCTGTTGAAGCCATATTCGAAGAGACGATAAGGCTCGGCGGCACGCTCTCCGGTGAGCACGGCATAGGCACTTCAAAGGCTGCCTATCTCGGCATGGAGCTCTCTTCTGAGGTAATTGCAACGATGAAAAGGATCAAAGAACTTTTTGACCCCAATAATATCCTCAACCCGGGAAAGATCTTTCCGGAATAAAGACAGCTCATATTACCCCTTACGACTCACAGATTTGCTTGTGGGAATCTACTCTGCTTCAGGGTCGGGCAGTATATTGGCAATCTTCTGATATTCTTTTATAACCTTTTTTGTGAAGCGATTGTTCGGTATTTCATCACCAGAGGTGTTGCGCTTGACCCTTCTCGGACCGGCGTTGTAGGCATGGAGGGCTGTATAGATGTTTTCGAATCTTTCTATAAGCCTTGAAAGATAGTTGACGCCGATCTTGATATTTTTTTCAGGTTCGTAGAGGCATTTGGAGTTCTTCACGGGTATGTCTGAAGTCTTCGAGATATACCTCGCGAGGGACGGTTTTACCTGGAGAAGCCCACGCGCACCTTTCCTGGAGATCGCGTCGTGCCTGAAGTTGCTCTCAACCTTCATGACGGCCAGTATAAGCCTGTAGTCGATATCATATCTTTGCGACTCTTCGTAGACGCTGCCGGCAATGGTTCTGAGTTTCTCTTCGCTCTCTTTTACCT
>JAQTNJ010000168.1 GCA_028713955.1 Syntrophorhabdaceae bacterium | reverse complement strand
GTAGAACGTATATGCATAAACAGAGAAGGCTGCTAAAAAAAAGATGATCACACCTATGATGCATGACCTCAGATTCTCTTTAACGAATGCGATGGCTGACTCGATTACCGTGATCAGTATATCAGACCTTTTTATTTCCTCTTTTTTCTTCTTCGCCATGGTAGATATTTCACCATACAACATGGGACAAGTCAACAAGATAGCTTATAAATACAGCTCATAGCTACAAATGCAGGCTGAGGAGAAACAGGTTAAGGTTAAGCAGTTTCTCAACCTAAACCTCAGTCTCAACCTGTTTTTAAGTATTTGAGCCATGAGCCGGAGTTATCGCCACAGCACGGTAAACCTGTCTATAAGCGGAAAGGTAAGGCAGGATATGAGGATTGCCGTTATAACGAACAATACGTATATGGACCTCCCGGTTCTTCGTAGGCCCTCAAGAAAATTAAAAAAGGCGATAGTCTCAAGCCCGAAGGCGAGAAAGCCAAGATAACCCGGAAGGGGCATCTCAAAGACCTTCTCCTTTTCAAGAAAGGGGACAGAGTATATCCATTTTGAGACAGACAGGTAATTCCACATCTCCCAGAGGATACCGCATATGAGACCGGCAACAGCAGCGCTGACAAGGTGGCCTGCAAAGCCCTTTTCAAGGTCTTTCATGAACGACCTGTATCCCCGCATGTAGTTGACGGCATCCATGACCGGGACAGCAAATATCCAGGCGCAGGCAAAAAGATATCGTGGAAAGGCAAGGGTCAGCAACAGTATCACAATGCCGAGGGGGACGGCATAGACAGGATACCGCTCGATTCTGAGAGGTCTTACAATGATGTCGCCGAACAGGATATAGATCAATTCCTTTGTAAGATAGATCGCGGGAATGACCGTACCATAGGAAAGGAAGTATCCTCCGTACCGCAGGATCTCGTTGACAGGGAGGTTTATGTAGTGCCAGTTATGGAGCCGTATATTGATCAGTTCGAAGAGACACCAGAAGCCGCAGGAGATTATGACAAGCGGAGCGATATGCCTGTTCAGCACAAAAAATCTCTTTTCTTTCAGGGCCAGTGCTGCATCAAGGAAGATGATGTATGACCACCAGGACGTAACGTAGAAAAAGTATTGAAACGGCTCCATTCTTTTGACGAGGACGTAGTATCCTGAGAAATGGAGCAGGATGGAAA
Organism: Syntrophorhabdaceae bacterium; assembly: GCA_028713955.1. Classification (NCBI taxonomy): domain Bacteria; kingdom Pseudomonadati; phylum Thermodesulfobacteriota; class Syntrophorhabdia; order Syntrophorhabdales; family Syntrophorhabdaceae; species Syntrophorhabdaceae bacterium. The sequence continues at coordinate 5,707 of JAQTNJ010000168.1, read as the reverse complement.
AGGCGAGAAGGGAAAAGGGTTTTAACACATATTATGATCTGTTTGAGGTCTTGTATGCGGCATTGGTTGTTTCGGGGTTTTCTTCCGTGGGTCGTTTTACCCTTGTCGCACCGGCGTATGTCCTCGAGTAGTAACTGGAATCCAGGGAATCTACCTTGACCCCCAGTTTGCTATGGTATGAAGAGGAATGGATGAAATTCCCATCACCGATGTATATTCCGACGTGCGTCGGATATTTAGCGTATCTTTTTGTCTTGAAGAACACAAGGTCTCCGACCGAAAGCTCTTCTTTTGATACCTTTGCCCCGACCTTGAATTGTTCCCTCGCACTTCTCGGCAACGCAACATCGAATATCTCATAGATCTTTTTAACATAAGCCGAGCAATCGAGACCCCTTACGCTTTCCCCGCCGTACCTGTAAGGGGCTCCCATGAAGCTTTTGGCAACCTTTACGAGCATATATTTTTCGTCACTGTTTTTCCAGGGTTGAAGGGATTTCTGAACGAGGGTAACATACTCTTCGTCGCTGTTTTCTGTGAACCTCGGGATGAGCAGGATGCTTCCGGGTTTCAACCTTTTGTTCTGGGGATTCTGCAGGTCATTTGCCTCCGCAATGTCTTCTCTGTCAACCTCAAATCTCATTGCTATCTTGTTAAGGGTATCACCTTTTTTGACCTTATATTCGATAAATTCGCCCTCATTCCCGGTTGTGACGATCTCTTCGGTTCTGTTCTTTTTAGCTGCCTTCTTTTTACCGGTATTGGCATTTGGAGATACATCCGACGCATCTGTCTTCACAACGAGGACCTGACCAAGACTTAGCTTGGTGGACCTGAGGTTGTTCATTGACTTCAACTGATTCACCGATACATGGTATCTTTTTGCCAGGTTGTATAAATTATCGCCCTGTTTGATCTTATGGGTAATGTTTGAAGAATGTGAATAAGTGGGGATGAGGACAGCAAACGAGAAGAAAATCGCACAGATCAGTATAAGCTTTTTCATGGATTAGATTCTACCTTATCAAAATTGTTAAAATTATGTCAAGAAAAAATTGTCTTTATTTGCGATATCGTGGATACAAAATCGGCTGTTTTGCTTTATCTCTCTTATATATAGCGAAAAAAAGCCGGGAAAGGATTGTGAATTATGTCACATTTTTATTGATTTTATCGTCCTTTTGTATTGATAATATATGCAAAAAAAACGTTCAGGAGGCACAGGATATGATGGATATCGGGAGAGAGATATTCTGGAACGTAAAAGATACCGGTGCGCAGTGGATCAGTTACGCGCTGATGATCATTACGTTCATCATCTTAATCGTGGGATTAAAAAAGCGTTATGCTATGTGGAAGATGGGAAAACCGGCCCCCATCCACTTTACAAAAAGGCTTGGTGAACGTATAGGGTATTTCATCACCAACGGTATATTCCATAAGTCCATACTCCGGGAAGCCTTTCCCGGCTGGATGCATTTCCTCATCTTCTGGGGATTCCTTATTCTCGCTATCGGAACAGGCTTGGTCGCGTTCCAGGCAGACTTTACGGATCTTCTGTTCAAGGTGAAGTTTTTAAAAGGTGGTTTCTACCTGATCTTCTCATTCATGCTGGACCTCGCCGGTCTCATGGCAATTGTCGGTATCCTTATGGCCATGTGGAGAAGATACATCACGAAGCCTCCGCGCCTTGACAACAAGCCGGACGACGGCATAGTCCTCGTCTGGATACTTGTCGTCCTCGTGACCGGCTTTCTGGCTGAAGGCTTACGTATTGCCCATTCAATGCCTGATTATGAGCGCTGGAGCTTTGTCGGCTGGTTCACTGCCTCGATCTTTACGGGTATGTCAAAGGGATCCATAGAGGTCACGCACAAGGTCTTCTGGTATTTCCATATGGTGATCTCCTTCGGTCTTATTGCTTACATCGTGTATTCAAGGCTGCTCCACATCATTACCTCCTCGCTGAACATGATGTTCAGAGGCGTTGAGGATAATCCGAGGGGCGCCATAGAACCCATCACTGATTTTGAGAACGCGGAAGAGTTTGGCATCAACAACATAGAAAATTTTACATGGAGACAGATCTTTGACCTTGATGCCTGTACGCGGTGCGGCAGGTGTCAGGATCTTTGCCCTGCCTACGCAAGCGAAAAACCGCTTTCACCGAAGCAATTCATCCAGGATCTGAAAGGCGAGTGGGAAAAGGCGGCGAAAGGCATTAAGAACGAGGAAGGCATCATCGATAATGTCATCCAGGAAGAAACGCTGTGGTCATGCACGGCCTGCCTTGCGTGCCAGGTAAATTGCCCCGTATCGATTCCGACCTTCGACAAGAATATTGAAATGAGACGCTACCTTACCCTGACCCTTAGCAAAACAACCTCTGAGACGAGACTTCTCTTCAAGAATCTGCAGCAGAAAAATGATCCTTACGGAATGGGCAAGAGACAGAGAACAGAGTGGACAGAAGGTCTTGAAGTGAAGAACGTAGCCGAAAACGAAGTGGAATACCTCTACTGGGTAGGGTGTGTTGCCTCCCTCGATGATCGGAACAGAAAGGTCGCAAAGGCGTTCACTACGATACTGAACAAAGCCGGTGTCTCCTTTGGTATCCTTGGCCAGGACGAGACCTGTTGCGGAGATCCTGCCCGCAGATGCGGCAATGAAGACCTGTACCTCGGCATCGCCCAGGGTAATGTGGAGCTTCTCAACGAGATCGGCATAAAGAAGATCATTACAACCTGTCCGCACTGTTACCATACCCTTAAGAACGAGTATCCGCAGGTAGGCGGGAATTTTGAGGTCTATCACCAGGGTGAATTTATCTGGAAGCTGATGAATGAAGGGAAACTCGCGTTGAACCCTGCCATCGAAGGCACCATAACCTATCATGACCCCTGCTATCTCGGAAGGGTAAACGGTATTTTCGACCAGCCGAGAGGCCTCGTCGGGAAGGTCGCAAAGGGCTCGCTGGTCGAGATGGAAAGGAACCATGACAGGAGCTTTTGCTGCGGCGGCGGCGGCGGCAGGATATGGATGGAGGAGCATCACAAAAGGATCAATCATCTGAGGATCGACGAGGCCATAGCGATACCTGCAAGCACGGTGGTCACCGCGTGCCCCTATTGCCTGATCATGATGGAAGATGCAATCAAGGACAAGGAAAAGGTCGAGACGATGAAGGCCATGGACCTCTCCGAGATTCTTGTAAAGGGTTTATAAATTAAGGCATTAAGAGAGTTGGTATATAAAAGGATGGGCGCTTGTCCCATCCTTTTATATTTTTAGAATCGGGTTTACTCTTCCAGGGTTATTGCTTCTACCGGACATTCTTCTGTGCATGCACCACATTCTGTGCAGAGCTCAGGATCGACCTTTGCCGTATCATCAACAGTAATAGCATCGGCGGGACAAATCTCTGCGCACGCTCCACATCCTGTGCAGGCATCTTCATCAACTTTTGCAGGCATGTCTTTACCTCCTTTCCTTTTTAGAAATTCCTAAACAAATCTCAAAAGAATGTCAACAAAAAAATAAAATAGCTTACAATAAACAGTAAACTGCCGTTAGAGATATATTTTACCCGTGCGCTGAAAACCGACGGCCGGAAGGCTGATTTCCATTGACATACCTGCTTACATTGAATAAGATTTTCCCAATATGGTTGAATTCTTAAGAGACCTCTTTTTAGACCTCTATGATAACTTTTCAGAGGTTTTTCTCAACGTGATCGTCATGGTCATCGTCATGGTCGGCGGGTTGATCATCAGCTGGTTTATTAAAAAGCTGCTGGGCAGGCTCTTAATACTTTTCCGGTTTGATAAATGGGCACAGGACGTTGGTATTGCCAACCTTCTCCAAAAAGGTGGGGTCAAGACATTGCCTTCCATTGTCCTCAGTAAGATCGTCTACTGGGTATTCATCGTCCTTTTTCTGTCTTTTGGCCTCAATTTTATTGGCATTTCCCAGTTTTCCGAATATGCCTCCAAGATCTCCACGACATTGCCGTATATCATCGTTTCCCTTGTCATCGTTATTATAGGGATCATTTTCAGCAATTTTATAAGCAGGGTCATTTTTATGACCTGTGAAAATGCGAACATAAAATACGGCGATATTATTGCAAAAGGGGTGAGGATCTTTCTCATCATCATCACCTTTGGGATGGTTTTCGAGTATATCGGCATAGGGAATATGATAATCACCATCAGTTTTCTTATAATCTTCGGGGGCATCGTCATGACGCTTTCCCTTGCCCTTGGTATCGGATTGAGCAATGTCGTCGGCGACCTTATCCGGGAACGGCTGAAGACGAGGGGAGAGAGGAAGAAAGAAGGCAACGAAGGCCCGTAGTTTAAACCCGGATTTTCCATTAAAACGAACACCTGTGTCGGATTGTCCCCCGCAAACACGCGGGAAAAGACAGTGAATGGTCGATAGTGAATAGTAGATAGCAAAAGATAAAAAAGGCAAAGAGACAAACCGGCAAAATTCTTCCGCTGAACGGTTTCCTTTACAATCTCGATATACGAAATACGATATACGATATACGGTTTGCTATACGCTCAGCAGGTATCTCCGGAACCAGTTCAGGGTGAGGTTGATCGCCTTCTCCCGGTGCGCCGGGTTTGAAAATATGTGATCAGCCCCCTTTATGATCTCTATGCTTTTAGGTTTTTTAATGTTCCTGTATATTGCCTTTCCCTCCTGGAAGGGAACAACTTCATCTATTTCCCCATGAACCACGAGGGCAGAGGAAACCTTTTTCGCCTCTGACAATATGTCATATTCTGCAAAGTCATCATAAATATTTTCTTTAAAGGCGATCTCGGATATGCTGCCATCGCCCCGTTTTTCCAGCGTACAGGGTGTCGCCCAGAAGGATACGCATTGTATCCTCTTGTCCCGCGCTGCCTTTATCAGGGCCGTGGCCCCGCCGAAACTGCTCCCCACAATGCCTACGCTTTCGGGTTTGACCTGCCCGTGTCTCAATACGTATTCAGTGACATCGTTCAGATTTTCTATTCTGATTGAGAGGGTTGTGTCTTCAATATTGCCCCCGCTCGCACCGCATCCATGGTAATCAAACCGGCAGGTTGCGATACCGGCGCCGGCGAACCTTTCCGATAATGCAACGTACTTGGAACTCTCCTTGGAGCTTATCAGGCCGTGAGAGAGGATAACACAGGGGTATTTTCCCGGACCGTTGGGAACGGTCATGAGACCGGCTATCGTGTTAAATCCCGATCTGATCTGGAAATCCTGAATCATACCGGCTCCCTTCTCATCTCATCAAGTATCTTTTCAAGCGCTATGAGGTTTATCACGTCTTCCTTGTTGTATTCAAGGAGGAGGTTGAGGGCATTGAGGTTGCCCTTGTTCTTGTATCGTTCCCAGAGCCAGACCGCCTTGTACCCGTTCATACCCTCAGTTCTTCTCGTTATGCCGAACATCTTTTCAAGATCTTTCAGTCCCCCCTTGATGCCAAGTTTCTTTTTTTCTTTGAAAAGATCCCGGGAAACACGGTTTTCCTTGAGGTCAACATAGAGACGTTTTTTAATCTGCGGGAGGTCAAAACCGTCTCCGTTGAATGTTACGATTGTTTTTACATGGGCAAGCTCCTGTTCAACGCTGTAAATATCTATGTTTTTTCCATACCACTGCATAAAACCATTGTTTTCGATGGAGAGCCCGATCACACAAA
>JAQTNJ010000167.1 GCA_028713955.1 Syntrophorhabdaceae bacterium | reverse complement strand
ATGACGGGAGGGTATATGCTGTCGGCCTTGTCGAAGCTCATCATCGCTTCGGCATCCGGCTGGACCTCAGTTATGGGTGGAAGATTTCTCGACCGTTTCGGAAAGGGTGTCAGGACCTCCGCGCGCGACGCACTCCTTGCCGGTGCCTCACAAGAGCGTTACAGGGGAAGGGTCTTCGGCTTCCACCGCGCCCTCGATACCCTGGGAGCCGTAGTCGGGCCGCTTATGGCCTTCTTTCTCCTTAAGGTTTTTGAAAACAACCTTCGTTTTATCTTCTATCTTGCCTTCATACCGGCTGCAGCCGGCGTTGTGCTCCTTGTGGTCTTCGTAAGGGATGTCAAAAGAACTGCCGGAACCGCAGCGCGGCCGTCGTGGAGACTGCGCGATGTAAGGCTTAGCAGAGGTTTCAAGGTCTTCCTTCTGGCGAGTACTGTTTTTGCCCTGGGTAACAGCTCCGATGCCTTCATCATACTAAGGGCGCATAACCTGGGCTTTGCGGTGGAGACCACGATCCTTGCATATGCCTTGTTCAATATTGTCTATGCTGTTTTGTCTCATCCGGCCGGTATCATCTCCGACAGGGTTGGGCAGAAAAAGATCCTCCTGTGGGGTTTTGCCCTTTTCGCACTCATCTATCTCCTGCTGGGCATTGTTGACAGGTCCGCTTTCCTCTGGGTACTTTTTCCTATGTACGGGGTTTATATGGCCCTCACGGAGGGTATCGGGAAGGCATACATCTCGCTCCACGCCAAGGATGAGTTTACCGGTACGACATACGGTGTCTACCAGACTTTGACCGGCCTCGCCGCGTTTCCTGCCTCTCTCGCCGCAGGCTTCCTCTGGAGATACGTGAGTCCCGGCGCGCCGTTCATCTTCGGCGCCGCAATGGCCCTGGCCGCCCTGATGATCTTCGGCCTTGCAAGGGGAGATGCTACGGAAAAGGCTTAAAAGCAATCTTGGTCTGAATTTCTTCCTGCGCCATTTTCTCCAATAATTTCCGTGTAAAACCGCATTATCTGTATTCTCATTTTACATCTTGTGACCTTTTCCATTAACCAATATATTGTGAGTAGATACAGGAAAGGAGGCACACATGAAAAAGATATTAAGCATGGTAATGGTAATCGGAATGCTCGCGATGGCAGGCAGTGCAATGGCATCCGGCACCAACACGTTGACCGTGTCGGCAAGCGTTACAGGGACCTGTAAGTTCGTATCAGGGACATCCACGTTGAACTTCGGCGCCCTTGACCCATCATCGTCTTCAGATGTCAACGGAAGCGGTACAACCACGTTCTGGTGCACAAAAGGTACAACTCAGACGCTTTCTGCAGGTAACGGCGCAAACTGGGATGGCAGCAAAAGGAATATGCTGGATACCGTAAGCAGTGATAAGATCCCCTATACCCTCGCCCTCACCCCGGATGGCGGCACAAACCAGGGACCGGGATCACCCAGGACGGTGACTATAGGCGGAACAATATTAAATGCTGATTACGTAAGCAAGAGCGCAGGTTCCTATTCTGACACGGTGACGCTGAACATAACGCCGTAATGAGATAGGCGAGAAAGAGGGGAGGAGAATCCATTCTCCCCTCCCTCTTTCACAAAGGACAGGGAGGACACATGAGATCGATCATCATCTTCACAACGATACTCATCATCCTTACAGCGATACCCATGTGCTACGCTGCGAGCACCCTCTCTGTGACGGCAACGGTCGTGTCGAGGAGCAACTGCCGGTTCAATACCGGCACCTCGTCTCTGAACTTCGGCACCCTCGACCCGGGGAATCCCTCGGACAAGACGGTGAGCGCCTCGGTCAGATTCTGGTGCGGGGGAAGCGCTCCGATGGCGACATTCGCCATAACCCATGACAGCGGCCTCTATGAGACGGCTACCGATGCCCCGAGGATGAGGAATACCGCTGTCACCACTGAGTACTTACCTTATACCCTCTCCTTAAATCCTACCTCGGGCACGGTCCGCCGGTTCACCATCCAGACCCTGACCATAAGCGGCACCGTGCAGGGCACCGCCTTTCAGAACGCCTATGCAGGGAATTACAGCGACAGGGTAGTCATATCCATAGAACCGTAGGGTAAATCTCCAACTGCTTTACACCTGACAGAAAGATCGAATTTTGTTCCAACCGTACATTTATTAAAGGAAAACCAAAAAGGATGAACACTCTGACATATACCGACGGAAAGAAACATTTTAAAGCCCAGGTGAATGTGATGTGCGAATAGATATAACGCCGCCATGCCATGTCTCACAATATCCTGCCTTATCCTTGCAAACAAGCGAATTCTTGAGCCGGGTACCCGCTTGCGGGTGCGGGTGGCTCCGTCCCGTCTGAACGGGATGGAGGGGGCGATCCCGTCACGTCGGGACAAGCTGCAAGCCCCAGTATATATTTCGTAGCGAATTCTTGAGCGAGAGGGGGAGTCTCTTCGGGCTTTGCCCGAAGAGGGGGCGACGCAAGCCCGTATATATTTTGTAGCCCGTTCTCGGGCGAGAGGGGGTGGCTCCGGCAGCTTTGCTGCTGGAGGGGGCGACGCAAGCCCCATTAATTGCAAGCGCGCCTGCCGCGACTCGAACGCGGAACCTACGGATTAGAAGTCCGTTGCTCTATCCTGGTTGAGCTACAGGCGCGTGGATGTAAGTATAGCGGTTTTAGGGCTTCTTTTCAAGATAATCGTCTGTCAACTACGGCCCATAAAGTGAAAGGTGAAAGGCCCTCGTAATTCGTGAATCGTAATTCGTAATTGGATGAACCCTGTGAAAAGTGGGAAAACCCGTAATTCGTGAATGGGTGAACCCAATGAAAGGTAAATGCGTCATTGCGAGCGGAGCGCGGCAATCTCATTAATAATTCATACCCTATGAGGTCGCTATGTCACTTTGCTCCTCGCACCTTGTGCTTTTCCACTTACGTCTCACGAATTACGAATTACGGTTGTTCTCGCCTCACGCCCAACGCCGAACGGTTTCTTTGCAGTCCCGATATACGATATACGAACGACGATATGCGGTCTGTTATGCCGTTGTATTCTTGCTTACTCGTCGATAATCATGTAATATAAACGGGTTATGGGCAGACTGAGATATGTAGGGCTTCTTGTCCTCGTCCTGCTGTGTATAATCATTACCCCCCATCCAGGGATCGGTGCAGATTATCCTCCCTTTGCAGTAATCGGGGACATGAAGATCGGGGTTACAGAGGCGGTCTACAAAAGATTCCTCAATAAGACAGAAAAAGAAGGTATTGACCTCATATTCATTGCCGGTGACGTCATCGACCGTCCCGGCGCTGCCAAGGAATGGGAGAGGTTCCTCGTGCTGACCGGCACAAAGAGAACGTTCCATATTGCCCCGGGCAATCATGATATAAACAGCGCAAAATCTCTGAAGGTCTATGAAAAGATCATCCGGAAACCTCCCTATTATGCCTTTGCCCTGAACGATATTCAGTTCATCATCCTCTGTACGGAACTCCCGGGCGAAATCAGCAAGGTTACCGGCAAACAACTGGAATGGCTCAAGAACGCGCTGACGGAACCTTTTAAACAAAGGATCGTCTTCCTCCATAAACCGCTCTTCCCAACCACCTTCGGCAAGCGGTACGATCTTGACAGGTATCCCGAAGACAGGGATATACTCCACGACCTGTTCGTAAAAAGTAACGTAAAACTGGTTTTCTCCGGCCATGAACATCTGTACAACAGGAGCGAGAAGGACGGCATAACATACGTTATTACAGGCGGTGGCGGGTCGAGGCTTCTCGCATTTGATGAAGAACACGGCGGTTTCTTTCATTATATTGTTGCAAAAAGGGACAAGGAAGGGTATATTTTCAACGTTTACGACATAAACGAGACATTACGTGACACATTTTATTTGAAACAATGAGGTGAATTGATGGGCAGTGTGATGAAATGGCGCAAAAAGAAGATGAGGAAACATAAATACAAAAAACTAAGAAGAAGAACGAGACACCAGAGGAGAAAGTAACGAGCGCATAACCTTCATATTTTTGACATCCATTTTGCCCATCTTCGGGGTTTCCATAACGCCTGCGAGATGGGCAAATCTTTTATCATTCAAGAGAAATCTGAAGAATTCGATCCCCAGTTCCCCTTTGCCGATATGCCAATGCCTGTCAACCCTGCTCCCGACGGCAGTGGAAGAGTCATTGAGATGGAAGAACATGATCTTCCCTTTGCCGATACTGTTCTCAATGTCGCCTATCAATCCGTTCCATATCCTCTTCTGGCGGATGTCATACCCGGACTGGAAAAGGTGCGCCGTATCGAGACATAAAAAGACCTTTTCCTTCCTTACAATTCCCTCGTATATCCCCGCAAGTTCAGAGATATTCCTTCCAATGCTTGACCCCTGACCGGATGCATTCTCAAGGAGAATCCGGATATCGAACCTTTCCAGCACCTCATTGACGGCCTGTGCCGTCATTGCGATCCCCTTCTCTCTCTCCTTCCTTGAACCGCAGTGAACAACGATCGCGGGGATGCCAAGTTCGCAGCATAATCGCACCTCGTGGATAAAACCCTTTATATGCCTTTCGTCCTCATCAATCTTCGCAAGATTGGGCAGGTATGAAAGATGGGCAAATACGGGGATTTCGGACGATAACCCCCTGAAGGCCTCAACCTCCTCATCCTGCCACGACTTCTGCGCCCATGACCGGGGGTTCTTGACGAATATCTGGATAACATCGCAATGCAGCCTCTTTGCCTCTCTATGGGCCTGCCCGAACCCACCTGCAATGGATATATGGAAACCGATCTTCATCACGACCTCTATATCTAATCATACCACGCACATCCCACAAGGATAAATCGTAAATGAGAATAAAGTCGCTATGCGCTATCAGCCATCAGCAATGAACCCTGTCTATCTGCTTCATTTAGTCTATCTGGTCTGTTTTGTCTTAACGTTGAACATAGAACATTGAACAAATTTCCCTCACTCCTCAAGACTTCCGAGTCTTCATACTCTCCGCCCTCAGCTCTCTGCTGCTTTTACTGGTGCCATGCACTCACCACCATACCCATCAGTTCCTGGTTGTTCTTCACGTCATCGACAGTCGTCAGGCTGATGCCGTTACTGTTCGCATAGGCGGTCATCTGCTGGATAAGGAGGTTGATGTCAGAGTCGGTAAGGAACAGGTCATTAGAAAGCTGTACCTTCTCTATCCCTGTGGTATCCTGGTTCAGGACGGTGATATGGTCCGTGTTCCCGTAAGAAATGTGGAGGATCGTGTCATCCTGGAAGAATGCAATGGTCTCCCTGGAGACCGTATCAGTAAAAAGGATCCGATCGGATGCCCCATCCAGACCGGCATCATTGACGATATCCGACCCATTCCCGATAGAGAATTTGTAGGTGTCTCCGCCTGCGCCGCCCATAAGATAATTGTTCATATCGTTTCCTGTGATAATGTTATCAAGATCGTTCCCTATGCCCGCGCTTGCAGTCGTTCCGGGGCCTCCTACCAGGGTCAGGTTTTCTACATTATCGGTAAGGATATAGCTGATCGAGGAATAGACCGTGTCTACGCCTTCATTTGTCTTTTCCTTTACGTAATCACCGGCATTATCCACGTAATAGGTGTCATCGCCCGTACCGCCGGACATGCGATCTGCTCCGGCTCCGCCAATAAGAGTATCGTTGCCTTCCTTGCCGTAGAGCATATTATCTGCATCATTGCCGGTGATGATATTATCGAGCGAGTTACCGCTTCCGTCAATTTCATCATTGCCGGTAAGCGTGAGGTTCTCTACATTGGCGGTGAGGGTATAGGTAATAGAGGAATAGACGGTGTCTGTGCCTTCATCAGCATACTCGGCAATGACATCGCCGGTATTATCCACGAAGAAGGTGTCATTACCTGAACCGCCGTACATGGTATCCGTATCGGATCCGCCAATCAACGTATCGTTGCCTGCCCCTCCATCGAGAATATCATTGCCTGCCAGTCCGGTCAGAATATTTGCTGCGCTGTTGCCCGTGATGATATTGCCGAGGTTGTTTCCCGTACCGTTTATAGAATCGGTTCCGGCGAGTGTAAGGTTTTCGATGTTGTCAGAGAGGGTATAATTAATAGAACTGACTGCTGTATCAACACCTTCATTCGTTCCTTCGGTTACCACATCACCGCTGTTGTCTACCATATAGGTATCGTCTCCCAATCCTCCGGTCATGGTGTCTGCGCCAAGACCGCCGTCCAGGATATTTGCCGCGCTGTTACCGATCATGATATTGTCCAATGCATTACCGGTACCACTGATTGCATCATTGCCAATAAGGGTAAGATTCTCGATATTTGCGCCAAGGATGTAACTCGCCGAACTATTAACCGTATCCGTCCCTTCATTGACCGCCTCGGTCACTGTATCGCCGGTATTATCCACGAAGAAGGTGTCGTTGCCAGACCCTCCTGTCATCGTATCTGCACCTTCCCTGCCATCGATTGTATCGTTTCCTGCGTTACCTGTGAGAATGTTGGTGCTCGCGTTGCCGGTAAGTACATTATCCAGACCGTTTCCTGTGCCATTAATAGGTAAAGTTCCTGTGAGGGTGAGGTTTTCGACATTTGCAGGAAGTGTGTAACTTATAGAACTGAATACAGTGTCTGTTCCTTCATTTACTGCTTCTGTCACTATATCTCCGGCATTATCGACGTAGTACATGTCGTTACCCGTTCCTCCTGCTATTCTATCAGCCCCCGTACCGCCATCGAGCAGATCGTTCCCCGCTTCACCCCAGAGGGCATCATCGCCGGTACCGCCGTAGACGGCATCGTTGCCGGTACCTGCCATAAGGGCGTCGTTGCCCTCATCGCCATAGAGGACATCGTTGCCGGCC
>JAQTNJ010000166.1 GCA_028713955.1 Syntrophorhabdaceae bacterium | reverse complement strand
AATCCTCACTTCGCCAGATTTTTCAGCCGGTCAATGATCACGGCCAGGGATTTCTCCCGGTCTTTCAGGACATCACGGAATTCCCTCTTGTAGGTACGCCTGATCTCCACTCTGAGGTGCATATCATACCTCTCTATGACCTCAAGCAGTAATTTTGCCTCTTCCAAATTCATATTAAGGGCAATCATTTCCGACCTCCTTTTTTGTTGCACATTACCGAGAAACCGCTATTTCTGCCTGTAGATATATTGATAAGCGTTTCGCAGTCTCTGCGCAATAATCCCCATGAGATGTTTATAAATGATCAACCCCTCGTCCGGGTGGCGCTTTACAGCATTTTCAATTGAGTCGCGGGCTATCCGTATGGCCTTCGTACCGACAACGCAGCGCGCCATTGCAGAGTATGTATAAGGTTCAACAAGGGCCGACCAGCCGAAGATCTCACCGGGCCTGATGACCTTAAAGTGCATATTCTCCTTTTCGAGGACAACGATATCGACATCACCTTCTACAAGCACATAGAGATAGCGTGCATCCTCGTCGGCCCTGAATATGACCGTATCCTTTCCGAAGCTCACCTCTTCACTGTTTTTACCGATCTCACTGATTACGCGCTGGCTTACACCTTTAAAAAGGTCTGATTCCCTGGTCGGAGATGCCTCCATGATGGACATGCCAATCACCTCCTTGTTTATATGATCTCTTACTATTCTATTAGCACATTATTGTATTCTTGCAATAGTAAAGCGTCCTGACCTGCACGGCGCAGCGGCAAGTTTGGTTTTACAACGGTGTCCAAATATGGTAATAAAACAGCTTACAGGCACACCGTATAAAATGCGCCCATAGCTCAACTGGATAGAGTGTTGGACTACGAATCCAAAGGTTGCAGGTTCGAATCCTGCTGGGCGCGTATTTTCATATAAATACAACAAGGGTAAGCCGGTCTGTGCGTAAAACCCCTTTACGCGCAAGCACAAAAAAGATGTCTCAAAGAATCTAATAAACAGGAACCCATGCGATGATCACGATAAAAAAGGTGAGCGAATACAAAAACGATGGGCATTCCGGTTCATCGGATATAACCGGTACCTACCTCGTCACAGATAACGGGAAAGAATTCACCATTATCTACAGGTCTCACAGCCACGGCAGCAGCCTCGCGCTTGAGGGTGGAAAAGGGTCCCTTTACACGGACAGGGAGACCAAAACGGTACACAACCAGGTGGTGCACCTCGGCGGTGCCTGCGGACTGAACATCGATGACACATTGATCGAGGGATTATCGCCCCGGGCGCTGCAAGGCGTTATCTTCGCCGAGCAGAACGGAATAACAGAAGAGATCGCGCTCGCAACGGAAGGATGCGGGGACGGTCCCGACGAACCGGCGTCGACTTAGTATATAGTATTTCGTATATCGCAGGGTAACCCTGATTTTTGCAGTTTACTATATACTACATACGATATACTATATACTATCTACTGCTCTAATTATGAAAAAGAATAGACATAACATCTCACCTGACTTTGACGAAAAGGTTCTCACCAGGATCCTGGCGCAGGAAGGGCGTCCCTTAAGCCTCAATGAGCTTATTGACAGACTCCGCATCAGCAGAAAATACAGAAAAGAACTGAAACGGTTCCTGGGAGATTTGAACGAGAAAGGTTCAGTGATGAGGCTGAAGAGCGGCTCATTCGGCATACCGCGCGAGATGAATCTTATGGCAGGGACACTCTGGTGCACAAAAAGCGGGAATGGGTTTGTCATCCCCGATAAGGCGCAAGAAAAAGATGTCTTTATCCCGGCACGATTCATCAAAGAGGCCCTCCACGGCGACAGGGTCATTGCCCGGATCGAGCACACATCGAGGGGACGCAAAGAAGGGAAGATCATCAAGGTTACAAAACGGGGCATGCGGAACATAGTGGGTTTCATCCAGCAGCAGAAAGGACAGCTTTATGTCATACCCGAAGACGAAAGGGTCTCCCAGCGTTTCATTGTCGGGACATATCCAAAAAACAAAGAGATGCACGATGGCGACATCGTAGCTGCCAGAATAACGAAATTCCCCGAGGAATGGAAAAATCCTGAATGTGCGGTCGTAAAGTCATTAAAAGGGTTAGACAGCACCCAGTCTATCACGCAGTTCGTGGAGTATAAGTACAACCTGCCGCTCCGGTTCAGACAAAAAACCGAGTCAGAGGCAAAGGCGCTGAGACTGGGGGACGAAATCGAAGATGGCAGGATCGACCTGAGGAAGCTGAGGCACGTCACCATCGACGGCGAATACGCAAAGGATTTCGATGACGCCGTCTGTATCGATAAAATAAAAGGCGGTTATACCCTCTATGTCTCGATCGCCGATGTCTCCCATTATGTCCGGCCATCATCGGATATCGACCGGGAGGCATACGAAAGGGGTACCAGCGTTTACTTTCCGGGCAAGGTTCTGCCGATGATCCCCAAGGCCCTCTCCAACATTCTCTGCAGTCTGAACCCTGATGAAGACAGGCTCGCCGTGACAGCAGCAATGCACTTCTCAAAGGACGGCAGCCTGGTCAAAAGTACTTTTCAAAAATCCATCATCAGGAGCATCAGGAGGCTCACCTACAACCAGGTCGAAGAGGCATTAAACGGCAATACAAAGACACAGGCACAACTGGCAGACATCATGCCGGATCTGGAGCACATGAAGGAGCTTGCATCCGCCCTCAGGGAAAAGAGGACACAGCGGGGCACCCTCGATTTCGACCTCCCCGAGCCGGAGGTAATCCTCGATATCGAAGGCGGCATCAAGAACATCCTCCGTTCGCAGAGACTCTTCTCTCACCAGATCATCGAGGAGTTCATGATCGCCGCGAACGAGGCTGTGGCAAGCTATCTCTTCCGAAAAAAACTGCCTGCCATATACAGGATCCATGAACCCCCGGACAAAGAGAAGCTCCGGGACTTCGAAAAACTTCTTTATACCCTTCCCGTCAACAGGCAATGTAAAGACCGGAGGTTTTTCCTGTCGCAGATACTCGAGAATGTTCATGGGACGGATTATGAATTTTTTATCAACAGGGTACTGTTGAGGTCCATGAAGCAGGCAAAATATTCACCGGTGAATAAAGGACACTTCGGGCTGGCATCGGACTGCTATCTGCATTTCACGTCACCGATCAGGAGATATCCCGACCTTGTATGCCACAGGGTCCTGAAAAGCACCTTCAACGGAGGCCACCGTTATAGCGAAGAAGAGCTTGGCGAGATGGCCCTCCATCTTTCGGAAAGGGAGCGGGTGGCGATGGAGGCTGAGAGGGAGCTTGAGGACAGGATCAGGATACTCTTCATGAAGGACAAACTGGGCGAGGTATATGAAGGCATCATAGCCCACATCACGTCCTTTGGATTTTTTGTGGAGCTCCTGGATATCTTCGTTGAGGGCGTTGTCCTCCTGTCGGACCTCCGGAGCGATTATTTCATCTTCCAGGAAGAAAAGTTCAGGCTCATAGGGAGGAGGACGAAAAAGATATTCCGCATCGGCGACAGGGTGAAGATAAAGGTTATCCTCGCCGACGTCGAGCACAAACGTCTCCACTTCGAACTGATATAAAGATACAGGCCCTTCCTGGCGGGGAGACTGGATACTGGATGCTCGATGCCGGTCAGATCCACTTTGATTTGTTGCCGTCTGCTTACGACTGACGGCTGATTGCTGATAATGGCGGAGGGAGTAGGATTCGAACCCACGGGGCGCGTGAACGCCCAACGGTTTTCAAGACCGCCGCTTTCGGCCACTCAGCCATCCCTCCGGATAGAATCAGCTATGAGCACGGAGCATAGAGCTAAGAGTTCAAAAAAAATCGTTGCACCAAAAAGACCAATATGTTCATCCCTCTGCTCTCCGCTCTCAGCTCTCTGCTGAAGTTACCATCTTATCAAAGAACTGCCCCAGGTGAGACCGCCGCCGAATGCAGTTAAAAGCACGAGCTTTTCTTTTGTGATAGTCCCATTCCGTACAGCTTCGTCAAGGGCTATGGGAACTGTTGCAGATGATATATTACCATATTTCTCGATGGTCATATAGATCTTTTCCATGGGTACTTTCAGCTTCTTCGCCATGCCCTGCAGGATACGGAGGTTCGCCTGATGAGGGATAATGACATCGACATCATTGATCGCATATCCGTTCACGGCGACCGCCTCTTCGCAGGCCTCCGAGAACCTGTTCACGGCCACTTTGAAGGATTTGTTCGCCTCTATCATCTTCAGAAAATGGAGTCCCTTGTCAACGCTCGCATAAGAGATAGGTGTTGTCTTTGATCCTCCGCCCGGCATAAGGAGTGTGTCGCCGCCTGCTCCATCAGTATGGATATGAGTGGACATTATCTCCGCGCCTGTATTTGTTTCGGTGATTACGGCCGCCCCTGCCCCGTCACCCCAGAGGATGCAGCTTTCCCGCTCTTTCCAGTTCACTACCCTGCTCATGATCTCACCGGCAACAACGAGCGCCCTTTTGTTCGTCCCGCACCTGATCATCCTGTCGGCAATGTGAAGGGCAAAGATGAATCCCGAGCATGCAGCAGTAATATCAAATGAAACAGCGTTATTGCATTTCAACTTCGCCTCAAGCCAGTTTGAACCGGCAGGACAATGTGTATCAGGCGTGATCGTAGCGAGGATGAGAAGATCGATATCGTCAGGTTTCACGCCCGCGGCCACCATGGCCCGCTCCGCGGCAACTTTACAGAGGTCGGAGGTTGCATGATTCTCATCCGCAATCCTCCTCTCTTTGATGCCGGTTCGCGTATATATCCATTCATCGGACGTATCCAGAAATTTCTCAATATCATAATTCGTCATGACCTTCTCAGGAAGATACGAACCTGTCCCAACTATTCCAATTCTCATCATTAAATTCCCCTGTTCAAGCAATGAAGGGTTCCGGAAGCTGTGCACCCCTGAACCCTTTTTGAGTGTCTTAATAGAACAAAAAAGGCAGATAATTGTCAAGGATTTAATATGGAGCACAGATGCTGGATGCCGGATACTTGATACTGGATATACGGCTCACGCCTGACGGTTTTCTCCAGCATCCAGAATCGAGTGACGAGCATCCAGTATCGAGTCGGCTATGGGCTGCATTAATTCCTTGACATACGAGCCTTATCTTTTTAAAACTTGTCGGCTGCCGAAACGATGACGAAAGAGCACATAGATGCCGGGGGTTTTGCCGCGATCCTCGCCCTCACCATACTATCGTTGCCTTCGTATCATACTTTGTCTGGTTCCTGATACACGTCCATCCCGTAAGCAGGCTCTCGGCCTTCACATTCCTGACACCGATATCCGGTGTCTTTTCGGGGGTCTTCTTCATGAAAGAAGAGTTGACATTTGGACTTGTTTCAGGGCTTATACTTGTCTGTGGCGGTATTTACTGCGCCAACTACAGAAAATGAAAAAACATAAATTCATTACCATACTCGGGCTCATAATCAGTCTCGTTCTTCTCTATTTTTCCATGAAGGATATACGGTTCCGGGAGATCATCGCGACTCTCAAAAACGCTGACCTTCGTTTCGTATTTATGCCCACAATGTCCATCTTTGCCGCTGTAGCGCTTTGTTCCCTAAAATGGGCACGGGTTGCCGGCGGGAACGTCAGGTTCCGCGATACCTTTGCCTCCCTTATCATCGGTCTTTTTATCAACAACATACTCCCTGCGCGAATTGGTGAGCTGGCACGGGGCTATGTGCTGTCAAAAAGGACGGGGATCTCTCTTACGTACGGCATCACAACGGTCATCATCGACAGGATCTTCGACCTTATCGGACTTTTACTCATAACATTTTTCTTCTTTCCAAAACACAGCCTGCCCCCCAGGGTCTCGCAGGCCATCTCCATACTCGTCCTTGCACTCTTCATCCTCGTCACACTTATGGTGCTTTTAAGCAGGGAAAAGTTCGTTGGCGCCATTGCCGGCAGAATCGCAAGAACAGGGAAACCGGCCTTTACTAAATTTGCAAAACGTCTCATTGAGATACAGGAAAACCTGAAGAGGATCGGCTCGCCGTTGAATCTCCTGTATATTATCTTCATCGCCTTTATCGAATGGCTCTTCATGGCTTTGGGGCTTTATTTCGTTATCCTTATGCTTCACATCAATATCAGTTTCTTATATATACCTTTCATCTGCGTGCTCCTCAATATGGGTATCACCATCCCTTCATCTCCCGGTTACATCGGTCTTTACCAGTTCCTCCTCGTATATCTGCTGTCCATATTTGATGTCCCGAAGTACGAAGGATTTACCGCTTCAATCATCTTTCATGCCTCCTGGTACATCCCATACAATATCCTGGGCTTCATCTTCCTGATCAAAGAGCATCTGAAGCTGAAAGAGATACAGAAGCTGGAAGAAAATCAGTAACGACAAATTCGAAACACTAAGCACCAAACACCAAACAATCTATAAATCCAAAACTTAAATGTACAAAACAAATACATTCCCCTGTTTTGATATTTGAACATTTGAATTTGTTTGGTGCTTCGATATTAGAATTTCGGATTTGCTTCTTTGACTATGGATACTGCGGGACGCTCTTGAGGCCCGCAGTCTCGTCTATGCCGAGGGCGATATTCATGTTCTGGACAGCCTGGCCTGACGCGCCTTTGACGAGATTGTCGATGGCGGAGATGACAACGATCCTGCCGTCTTCAAATACCTTCAGACCGATATCGCAATAGTTCGAAAACCGCGTGAACCTGGTATCGGGATATGCGCCTTCATCGACAATACGCACGAAAGGCTCTCCGGCATAGGTTTTCCTGTACAACGCGAGAATGTCCTTTGTTGCGGAATGTTCTTTCAGCCTGCCATAGACCGTTGTAAGAATACCCCTGCTCATCGGCAAAAGATGGGGAACAAAGGTGACCTTCATC
>JAQTNJ010000165.1 GCA_028713955.1 Syntrophorhabdaceae bacterium | reverse complement strand
TTTTCTGGAAAAGCTCGTACCTCATGGCCGATGTCTCGTTCCGCTGCTTTTCTTTGAGCTGCCATATCTTGTCCGTCTGCTCCTTGCTGAGATTGAGGTTTGAGCCAGGGCCATAACCATATCCTCCATGCATCAGCGCCGGTCCGCCAACTCCGCCATATCCCGCCGGCCCCGATCCGGGTCCAAAGGCAAATACCGTTGCAGCCAGTGCCACGAAGAGCACCACCAACATTCCTACATGCATCTTTTTCATTGTAACCTCCTGTAAAGATTTTTTCAAACACTATCCCCTATAAAGCAATATGTGTGCCAGAAGGATAATGTGTCATAACTATATGTTATTATTAATAATATATTTTACAGGAGGAAAATTGCCTCAACAAAAGGGCAATAAATGTCGAAGTTGTTTGGTGCTGCTCGACGATATTGTCGAAAACCGGAGAGGCAGCCGAGAGCGGAGAGCTAAGAGCTAAGAGTAAAAGCCAACAGAGTAAGCAGTAAGGAGTAGGCAGCAAAAGATTTTTGTGCATACTGCTTACTTATCTTGCTCAAGAATGGGTTATTATAGGTCCAATAGGTCGTATAGGACCTATATTCAGATTCTCACCTTCTGCTCTTCTCACCCTCTCACCTTCTGCTCTTTACTCTTCGCTCTCTGCTCCAAGCTCTCCGCTGCCTTATCGTTGTGCCTTTTTTTATACCGTTTACCCCAAGAAATGTGATATATTTACAGGCTATTTCATCTCTCACGCATAGGAGCAGTACCATGATTGACGAAAGAATTGTGACCAAAGCTATTATCGAGCGCTATACGGAAAAACTTCTTTCCTGTCTCGAGATCGATGTGGCTGTCTGCGGTGCGGGCCCGTCAGGGCTTGTGGCCGCTTATTACCTTGCCAAAAAGGGATTGAAGACAGTGATATTTGAGAGAAAGCTTTCCATCGGCGGCGGCATGTGGGGTGGAGGCATGATGTTTAACGAGATCGTTGTCCAGGATGAGGGAAAAGCGATACTGGATGAGATGGGTATTGCTGCGAAGCAATATAAAAAGGGATACCACGTGGCAGACGCCGTTGAGTGTGTAAGCGGGCTTACATACAGGGCGATGAAGGCAGGGGCAAAGATATTCAACCTTATCAGCGTTGAAGACTTAGTGGTGAGAAAAGAAAAGGTCGCGGGCGTTGTGATCAACTGGACGGCCGTTGAGATGGCATCCCTTCACGTAGATCCCCTTACGATCATGTCGAAATTTGTTGTCGATTCCACGGGCCATCCCTTAGAAGTTGTCAGGGTGCTCGAACGGAAGATGAACGTGCGGCTCAATACCCCTTCAGGAAAGGTGGAGGGAGAGAGGTCCATGTGGGCAGACGTTGCGGAGACGACAACCCTCGAGAACACACAAGAGGTTTTTCCCGGTCTGTATGTCGCGGGCATGAGCGCCAACGCCACCTTTGGCTCTTACAGGATGGGGCCCATCTTCGGCGGTATGCTCCTGTCGGGCAGGAAGGTTGCCGAGCTTATCGCGAAAAGGATCAAATGAAAAACATCCTTACCATTGCAGGGTATGACCCCACGTCCGGCGCGGGCGTCACGCGTGACATAGACACCTTCTTCTCCTTTGGTTTCCACGGTATATCCGTACCGACATGCACCGTTGTGCAGGGTCCAAAAGGGGTAACGGATGTACACGCGACACCACCCGATCAGTTCAGGCAGATGCTTGATATGATAAACGACGGACTGCCGGTTGACGGCGTGAAGATCGGCGTGGTGTTTGACCAGTGGTATGTTGATGAGATTGCAAGATTTCTCAGGAAGAAGAAAGGGATACCGGTTGTCGTTGATCCTGTCTTTGCGGCCAAGAACAACAGGGAGCTTATCACCGGCGCAGGCATGAGAAGGCTCGTCGGTTCCGTTTTCCCGGCGGCGCATATCGTCACCCCGAACATCGAAGAGGCGTCCATCCTGATGGGAAAACAGGTCCGCAGCGTGCAGGACATGAAGGTGTCTGCGAAGATACTCGTTGATTCAGGCATCAACGCCGTTATCATAAAAGGGGGGCATCTCAAGGGTGAACCGACAGATATCCTCTATGATGGAAAAGAGTTTGTTGAATGGAAGAAAAAGCGGATAGAACGGGTGATCCATGGCACGGGATGTTCCTTTTCATCATCGGTCCTGTCATACCTCGTTAACGATTATCCCATGAAGGAGGCCTTCTTGGCTGCCGAGCAATATACCGAAAGGCTGCTCAAGGAAAGTTACCGGATAGATGCCGATGGCTATTTCTATACCTCTTCCGGGATTGCGAACAGCAAAGCAGCGCAAAAATGGGAGATCCTTAACAGCCTGCGAAGGGCTTCAAAACGTTTATTGCAGCTCAATTGCATTGAACTCGTTCCGGAAGTCCAGATGAATATAGGATATGCGATCATGAACGCCGGAGGCATCGAGGATATCGCAGCCTTCCCGGGGAGGATCGGCAAACGCGGCGACGGTATATATTTCAGGGGCGATCCTGAATTCGGCGCCTCATCCCATGTAGCGAGACTTATCCTCACATATATGCGCCATTACCCGTACGTACGTACCTGCGTGAACATACGGTACGATAAAGCGATCCTGGCAAGGGCGAAAGAACGCAATATGTACGTTGTTTTTTTTGATAGAAAGAAAGAACCGTCGAAGGTCAGAGGGGCCGAAGGCAAAAGCCTTGATTACCTTGTCGACATAATCTTAAGGAGGGTCAAGAGACCGCCCGATATTATCTATGACAAGGGGGATACCGGCAAAGAACCGATCATACGGCTTTTCGCCCGGGACCCTCAGGAACTTACTGAAAAGATGGAGATGATAAGACCATGAACAATCAATTAACGGCAGCACGGCAAGGGAAGATCACAAAGATAATGGAACGTGTCGCAAAGGACGAGGGTATAGACAGGAATCTTTTGCGTGAGAACATAGCCTCCGGCAAGGCTACAATCCTGGCCAACAACAGGCACAAAAATTTTACACCGAAAGGTGTGGGGAAAGGCCTGTGCGTCAAGGTAAATGCGAACCTGGGGACGTCCCCGGAAAGGTCCGGCCTCAAGGAAGAGCTTGAGAAATTAAAGATGGCACGGGAAGCAGGGGCCGATACGGTGATGGACCTCAGCACCGGCGGCAACCTTGATGAGATCCGCAAGGTGATCATATCGGAGGCACAGATACCTATTGGTACTGTCCCTATCTATCAAGCCGCCGTTGAGGCAGTGAAAAAGAGAAAGACCATCACAAAGATGGACCCCGATGAGATCTTCGAGGTGATAGAAAAGCACGGCATGGACGGCGTTGACTTTGTTACGGTCCACTGCGGGGTGACGCAGCGTTCAGTCGAACGACTGAAAAAGCAGGGAAGGATCACTGATATCGTCAGCCGGGGCGGGGCATTCATCGCGGAGTGGATGATCGTCAATAAGAAGGAGAATCCCCTCTACGAACACTTCGACCGTCTCGTCGGGATCGCACGTAAGTACGACATGACACTGAGCCTCGGCGACGGCCTGAGGCCGGGATGCATCGCGGATGCCACCGACAGGGGCCAGGTCGAAGAGCTCATTATCCTCGGTGAGCTCTGCGCAGAGGCGCTCAAAAACGGCGTCCAGGTGATGATCGAAGGACCGGGTCACGTCCCGATCAACCAGATAGAGGCGAATATCGTCCTCCAGAAGAGGCTCTGCAATGAAGCCCCCTTTTATGTCCTTGGTCCCATAGTAACCGATATAGCGCCAGGTTACGATCACATTACATCGGCAATCGGCGGGGCACTTGCAGGTTATTACGGCGCCGACTTCCTCTGCTATGTGACACCGTCAGAGCACCTGGGATTACCATCGCCGAAAGATGTCAGGGATGGCGTAATCGTTACGAAGATCGCGGCGCATGCCGCGGATCTGGCCAGGGGCAATGAAAAGGCCTTCCAGCTTGACAAGGCCATGTCAATGTACCGGAAGGCGCTTGACTGGAAAGGTCAGATCAAATGCGCCATCGACCCTGATAAGATCAGGGAGTTCCGGAAAGAGAGGAACCTGAAAGACGACGTATGCAGCATGTGCGGCGAATATTGTTCCATGAAGCTCATGAAGGATTATCTGAAAAAGTAGATGGGCATTAACTCCGAATGGCAGTTTGAAGTCCTCACCGTTTCAGAGATCACGTCTTCCATAAAACAGTTTATCAGCGGCAGGTTCCGGAACGTCTGCGTCGAAGGCGAGGTCTCGAACGCAAAGCTCTACCCCTCGGGACATCTCTACTTTACCCTGAAGGATGATATGGCCATGATGAAGGCCGTTGCATTCAATTACCGGGCGAGGTTCGCAGAAGGCACAATGATCCGCGACGGCGACCTCATCGTCTGCGAAGGCAGGATAGACGTTTACGAAAAGAGGGGGGAATACCAGCTCATCGTGAGCAACATCATCGCGCAGGGGAACCAGGGGGTCCTCTATGCGAGATTTCTTGCATTGAAAGAAAAACTGTTCAGGGAGGGGCTCTTCGACGAGGGCAGAAAAAGACCCCTGCCGTTTTTGCCTGACACGATCGGGATCGTTACATCGCCCGCCGGTGCGGCAGTGCGGGATATGCTGAAGGTCATATACAACAAATTCCCCAATATGGGCGTCCTGATCTATCCTGTAAAGGTGCAGGGGGATGAAGCCGCATCCGAGATCGTTGAAGGTATTGAATATCTCAACGCAGCCGGTGAGGTTGACGTCATCATTACCGGCAGGGGGGGCGGCTCTCTCGAAGACCTTGCTCCCTTCAATGATGAAAGGGTGGCGCGGGCAATCCATGTGTCTAAGATCCCCGTCGTTTCCGCAGTCGGCCATGAGATAGATTTTACAATTGCGGACTTTGTGGCAGACGTAAGGGCCCCGACACCGACCGCAGGGGCAGATATGGTTGTACAGGACAAAAGGGAATTGCTCAATGTCATCGAAGGGATGCACGATCTCCTTCTCCAGCGTATTGCCGAACGGCTCGAAAGATCGAGGTCCCTCCTGTATCAGGGAATGATGGAACTTCGGGAGAGAAGGGATTTTTTTATTTCATCGAGGATGTACCTTGACGAACTTTCGAACAACCTTATCCATGGTTTCCCGAATTATTTCAGGGACAGGAAGACAGCCGTAGAATCCCTCGCGCAGAGGCTGCAGGACCTTAACCCGGAGAGCATACTCAGGCGGGGTTACAGTATAACCATGAAAAGCGATACCAGGAATGTCGTTTACAACTCTGATGAGGTGACCTCAGGCGAGAAGCTGAATATCAGGCTCCACAAAGGCGAGATCGGGGTAGCGGTGAAGGAGAAAAGATCATAGGTGAACCGGATGCTGGATGCTCGATACTGGTAGCTGGTAAAAACCATGTAAGGCGTAAAAGGGAGAGTGAGAAATAGTATATAGTAAACTACAAAAAATCCTTGCGATATACGATATACGAACTACGATATACTATCCTTAGAGGCTGTCTCCTGTTATCTTGAGCCGCATCGTCATTTCTTTCAGGATCGACAGGACGATCTTGGGATTCTCTTTCAGAATGGCATCAAAATTGTCGTGAGAGATGCTCACAAGCTGCGTATCGGGCTCTGCGGCTACTGCTGTGGCCGTTCTTGGCGTGTTCACGAGCATTGCCATCTCGCCAAAGTATTCATCCTTTTTCATGATCCGTATGATCTGGTCTTTCTTGCAGATATTCACCGTACCGGCTATCACGTAAAACATGCTGCCCCCCGGCTCGCCTTCCCGGAAGATAATATCGCCCGAATCATAGCGCCTGATAAACTTTTTTATAAGATTTTTCGGTCTTTTTTGAATACCCGCTTCTTTGAGAAAAAGTCCTTTCAGCAGAAGGGCGTCCCTCTTCCAGAAGTGTACCATGATCTCAGCGCCGAAGAGGATCACGAGAAAACAATAATATACCCATATAATCATGAAGAACATTGTCTTGAGAGAGCCGAAGGCAAGACCATAATTAGGATTGGACTGTACAAAGGTGGAGAAGAGGTCTCTCATGGAGATGATGAGGATGGCCGAAACAAAGGAGGCTGTAATAAGCCGTCCTATCTTCAGTTTGACCGGCAGGAACGTCTTGTAGAAGATTACCATACAGAACGTCGCCACAGCCAGAGAGATAAAGATATTGAACAGGATAAAAAGGTAGCCACCCTTGAAGACAGCGTGGGATAGATAATAGTAGATTATTTCTCCTGCTACGAGGAAGAAAAAAAGGACCAGAATGGTACAGGCAGAAAGGGCGTTCGCATATATGGTTTTGAGGAAGGACGGGTCGCTGTCTATGCTGAAGATCTTCAGGAAAGCGGTCCTGAGCGAGTCCGTAAGAGACATTATTGATACAAAGACGAATCCCAGGGTAATAACCAGCCAGGCCATCTTATACTGTGTTGAAAAAAAGAACTCCTTTGAGATAAATGTTTTGAGGAGCGGGAAAAGGTGCCCTATGAGGCCCTCGATACCGCTTGTTACGGATTGTGACAGGATCGCATAATTTCCAAGAAGGTAAGAAACAAAAAAGAGCAGGGGTATGACGGAGAAAAAGCCGTATGTAGCCAGCGCGGCCGACATCTCAAAATTGTTATTTTTCAAAAATGACTGGATCGATTCTTTTATGATGATCAGGGTGATCCCGGAGGATTGTTTGATTCGTTCGCTTCGCATGATCCCTTTGTTTCTTTAGAAAGAACATTGTTATTATATCAAAAATACCGTTCATATCATCAAAAAAAGGGGCAAGCCCTTATATTCTATAGCCCGTTCTCGAGCGAGAGGGGGAGGCTCCGGCAGCTTTGCTGCTGGAGGGGGCGACGCAAGCCATGGGAATATATCCAGCTCACGCAGTGAGCGAGAGGGGGAGGCTCCGGCAGCTTTGCTGCTGGAGGGGGCGACGCAAGCC
>JAQTNJ010000164.1 GCA_028713955.1 Syntrophorhabdaceae bacterium | reverse complement strand
TCTTCCGTCAGCTTGTCGATGGTGATCCCTGCCGATTGGAGTTTCAGCATGGCAACGTTTTTGTCGATCTCCTGCGGCACGGAGTATACCTTCTTCTCAAGCTTCTTTCCCTTCTTCCACATGAACTCCGAGCAGAGGGCCTGGTTTGCGAAGCTCATGTCCATGACATCCGAGGGATGGCCTTCCGCGCAGGCAAGGTTGACAAGCCTGCCTTCGCCCAGGAGGAATATCTTCTTGCCGTCGGCAAGGGTATATTCATCGATGTGTCCGCGGATCTTCCTCTTTTTCTTCTTCATCTCCTCCAGCGCGTTGATGTCGATCTCTACGTTGAAGTGGCCTGAGTTCGCGACAACAGCCCCGTCCTTCATCTTCCTGAAGTGTTCCTGCCTGATCACGTGTATATCGCCGGTGGTGGTAACGAAGATATCGCCGAGGGGCGCGGCCTTTTCCATCGCCATTACTTCGAAGCCATCCATATGCGCCTCGAGGGCCCTCAACGGATCGACCTCAGCGACGATCACGTGGGCTCCGAGACCTTTTGCCCTCATGGAAACGCCCTTGCCGCACCAGCCGTATCCTGCCAGAACAAATGTCGCGCCCGCGAAGAGGATATTGGTCGCACGGAGGATGCCGTCGATCGTGCTCTGCCCTGTTCCGTACCTGTTATCGAACATGTGCTTTGTGTGTGCGTCGTTGACGGCAACAACCGGAAAGCGCAAGACCCCTTCCTTTTCCATGCTCTTGAGACGTATGACGCCTGTTGTCGTCTCTTCCATGGAGCCGAGCACACCGGCAACGAGCTTGTTCCTTTCTGCCGCCGTCAGTCTTTTTACCCATTTCTTGATCACCGGATGGAGGGCATCGTAGCGTTCGAGGGCTATCATATGGAGCGCCCCGACAAGGTCGGCGCCGTCGTCCATGGTGATGTTCGGCATAAACGCAAGGGTCTTCATGATGTGGGTGTAATATTGCTCGTCATTCTCTCCCTTTATCGAGAACGTGGGGATCTTCATGTATTTCACGATCGCCGCCGCGACATCATCCTGCGTGGAGAGCGGGTTTGACGCGCACAGCGCGACATGGGCGCCGCCTTCCTTCAGCGTCCTTACAAGATTTGCCGTCTCGGTGGTGACGTGGAGACAGCATGCGATCCTGACCCCTTTTAATGTCTTTTCTTTTGCGAACCTCTCCCGGATCTTTTTCAAAACAGGCATTCTCCGCCCGGCCCACTCGATCTTTTCCATGCCCTGCTCGGCAAGTTTCATATCTTTGACATCGTAATCCATCATATCCTCCGTATTAGCTCATAGCTCATGGCTCATAGCCGATGGTTATTGAAAGGGCTATGGTAATCCTATTGAACTCTGTATTTACTCCGAACTCCGAACGCGACGGCGTAAGCCGTCGTTAAATTCCTGCTTTCTTCCTGATCTCTTCGACCATATCGAGGTGTTCCCAGGTAAACCCCGGTTCGTTCCGTCCGAAATGACCGCCGCAGGCCGTCTGATTAAAGACAGGCTTCAGGAGGTCGAGCCTTTCTATGATCTTCCTCGGTCTCAGATCAAAGAGTTCATTTACGATCTCGGCTATCTTGTCCGGTGGTATCTTCGATGTACCCTGGGTATCGATCATGACGGAAACAGGCTTTGCCACGCCTATCGTATAGGCGATCTGGATCTCGATCTTTTCGGCAAGCCCTGCGGCGACGAGGTTCTTTGCTATATACCGCGCCATGTAGGAGCTGCTCCTGTCGACCTTGGAAGGATCTTTCCCCGAAAAGGCGCCGCCGCCATGACTGCTCATGCCACCGTAGGTGTCGACGATGATCTTTCTTCCTGTCATCCCGCAGTCGCCCTTTGGTCCGCCTACGACGAACCTGCCCGTGGAGTTGATGAAGAACTTTGTGTTCTTATCCATCAATTCCGGCGGTATCACCTTTTTGATGACCTCTTCGGTGATCCCCTCACGAACAGCCTCTATCGTTACATCAGGGTTGTGCTGGGCGGCTATGACAACGGCGTCAACACGTACCGGTTTTTTGTCTATGTACTCGACAGTGACCTGGCTTTTCCCGTCGGGACGGAGAAAGCGAAGTATATTGTTCTTCCTTACCTCGGCAAGCCTTTTTACCAGCTTGTGTGCGTACATGATCGGCATGGGCATAAATTCCGGTGTCTCGTCACAGGCATATCCGAACATGATACCCTGGTCCCCGGCGCCCTGTTCATGGTCACCGGCTTCGTTGACGCCCATCGCGATATCGGGCGACTGTTCGTCGATCGTCGTAAGCACCGCACAGGTCTCCCAGTCGAAACCCATTGAAGAATCGTTGTACCCTATCCCTTTCACGGTCTGCCTTACTATGTCAGGTATATTGACATAACTATTTGTCGTAATCTCTCCACCGACGAGCGCAAGTCCCGTGGTGACGTATGTTTCACAGGCTACCCTCGCCTTTGTATCCTGCGCGATGATCGCATCCAGCACCGCGTCAGAGATCTGGTCCGCAACCTTATCGGGATGTCCTTCAGCAACAGACTCTGAAGAAAAAAGATACCTTGTCATTCCCATTTTACTACCTCCTTATTTGAGCTGTCAGCCACCAGTAATAAATGAAAAACCTGTTTATTCTACTAAATTATTGACCGGTAAAGCCATAATAAATATTATCTTTTTCTCGCTCGTGAACCCGCTGTTTCATTCTACCCTTCACGGTACGCGGCAAAATCATCGGGGAATATCTGTCTCATTTCATTTCTTAAAAACTGCTCACCCGCTTTCGCCGAGTCCTTTTTCATGATCTCTTCAACGAGTTCCCTGCAATAACTCTGGTCAATGCCCCTGATGATCTTTTTTATCCTCGGAATTGCATAAGGGTTCATGCTGACCTCATCGAGTCCCAACCCCAGCATAATCGGCACATAGAGAGGCTCTCCTGCCATCTCCCCGCATAAGGCTACCTCTATCTTGTTGTTGTGGGCATCGTCAACGGCCCGTTTTATCATCTTCAGCACTGCCGGGTGCAGGGGTTCATAAAGGTATGAAACATACTCGTTTACCCTGTCTATGGCGAGAGTATACTGGATGAGATCGTTGGTGCCGACACTGAAAAAATCCACCTCTTCCGCAAGCTTGTCACTGATCATGCACGCGGAGGGCACTTCGATCATGATACCGATCTTTATATCCTTGTTGAAATGGATCCGTTTGTGGCTCAGTTCGTCCATACATTCGGCTATGATCGATTTTGCCTTCCTTACCTCATCGATACCGGAAACCATCGGGATCAATATCCTCAATGGCCCATGGGCGCTTGCCCTTAAGATCCCCATAAGCTGGGCCTTGAATATGGAGAGCTCTTTGAGACACAAACGTATTGCCCTCAATCCCATTGCGGGATTCATCTCTTTCGGCATAGCAACATCGGAGACGAACTTGTCGCCGCCTATGTCGAGCGTTCGTATGGTGATATATTGCAGGGACTTGTTTTCCGCCAGCTTCCTGTAGATATGATAATGGTCCATCTCCGTGGGGAGGGTTTTTCGTGAAAGGTAGATGTACTCTGTTCTGTATAGCCCTATACCAAGGGCGCCATATTTTTCAACAATATCCATCTCGACCAGCAACTCGATGTTTGCCCCTACCTTGAGCCTGAAGCCGTCTTTTGTCTCCGGTTTCAGCCGGGCTATCCTGAGAAATTCTTTCCTCTGGTTTTTGAGGTGGGCCTGCTTTGCAAGATAATCCTTGTGGACCTGTTTTGTGGGATTGATGATGGCAACGCCTTCATCCCCGTCAATGATGATCGTATCGTTGTTTTTTACCAGGCTTGTGATATTCCCGACGCCTACCACAGCAGGTATTTCAAGCGCGCGCGCCACAATGGAGGTGTGGGATGTCCTACCGCCCACGTCGGTAACAAAACCGGAGATACTGTTGAGGTTCAACTGGATCGTATCGGCAGGTGACAGGTCGTGAGCAACGATGATCGATTTGCCTTTCACACTTTTCCTGTCGATATCAGACCTCTTGCCCTTGACCATGATCCTCACGAGCCGTTCATGAATATATTTGAGGTCCTGACCTCTTTCTCTCAGGTACGAATCTTCGATCTTGTCGAAGCTCGCGAGGAATTTCGATATTACGATATCGAGCGCCCATTCTGCATTGATCTTTTCTTTCCGTATGACCTCAACCACTTCGTTGACAAAAAAGTTGTCCTGGATTATCAGCATATGGGTATCGATGATAAAGGCATGTTTCCTTACTTCATCGTCCAGAATGGTTGCTTTGATGCTGTTCAGTTCGTCGATTGCCGTATGTATGGCATTTTTGAATTTATGGGTTTCCCTCTCTACATGCTCTTCCTTCACAGAAAGTTTATTGATCGGGATCCTTCCGCGTTCAAGGAGATAGACCTTCCCTGTCGTTATGCCCGTTGAAACCCCTGTTCCCCTGAGAACCTTATTGGTAAACAGCTCTTCCATCATTCTTCCTGGAATCCTTCGTCAATGAGATTGCCGATCTCCCGGAATGCCTTTTCTTCGTCATCGCCTTCAACCTTTAATGTGACCCTGCTTCCAAGTGGACACGCAAGCATCAAAAGCCCCATGATGCTTTTACCATTTACCAGCATGCCGTCTTTTTCAACCATAACGTTTGCCTTGAACTCAGCGGCCTTTTTCACGAATGTTGCGGCCGCCCTCGCGTGAAGACCAAGCCTGTTCCTGATGGTAAATATCCCCTCTAACACTACGTTCTATTCCTTTTTCCTTGTTCTTAGAACGTCCGTTGCAAGATAGATATTTTTTTGCCCATACTGGGTAATGAACCCTGCGAGCTCATCAATAGACTTTCCTTCCCTGTAGGTGGCCAGTTTTATCAACATAGGAAGGTTTACCCCTGCAACAACTTCTATCTTCCCCTCTTCCAGAAAAGAGAGGCTTATATTCGATGGTGTTCCTCCAAACATATCGGTGAGAATGATAACCCCATCGCCGGCGCTTGTATCCTTGATTGCCGACACGATCCTGCCTTTAATGACCTCAACGTCCTCGTCGGGAAAGATATCGACGTATGTGAACTGTTTCTGCTTGCCGACAATCAGTTCTGTCGCTGCTACCATCTCACGTGCAAGATTAAAATGTGCTGCCACTACCAGTCCGATCATAAGAAACCTCCCTATCTTAAGAAACCTCCCTATCTTAAGAAACCTCCCTATCTTAAGAAACCTCCCTATCTTAAGAAACCTCCCTATCTTAAGAAACCTCCCTACCTGTCGATATCCCTGTGGATAGTAGATACACTATAGTTCAATGCAAATAATTTTTCTGCAAGCTCATGCACTATGAACACTGACCTGTGTTTCCCCCCTGTGCATCCGAAACAGATCGTAAGGTAGCTTTTCCCCTCTCTCTCGAATAAAGGTATGAGATAGACCAAAAAATTATAGAGTAAAAGTGAATATTGGGCATACATCTCGCTGGACCTTATAAATTCTCCTACATCTTGCTCGAGGCCTGTCTTCTCCCGCAATCCCTCAACGAAAAAGGGGTTTGGCAGAAACCGCACATCCAGCAGCATATCTGCTTCCGGCGGTATTCCATATGGATACCCGAAAGATATAAGGTTTATCTTCATCACCTGTTCTTCCTGGCAGTACTTCTTCAGGACAAAGCGTCTCAGATCATGCTGAATAAGGTGTGTACTGTCGATCACCTGATCCGCCATATCCTTTATCCAGCTGACAAGCCCTCTCTCCTCCATCAGTGCGTCGCGGACGTTGGAGGTTGCAAAAAGCGGGTGAGACCTTCTTGTCTCCTTGTACCGCCTGAGAAGTATGTCCTCAGAGCTTTCGAGGAAAACGATCTCGGCTTCGTACTGGTCCTTGATCCTCTTGAGAATGTCCTTTCCCTCGTCAAAAAACTCTCTTTCCCTTACATCGATCACGAAGGCACACTTCCCTATCTTCTCACCGGCGGCCTGACATAGTTCAAGGAACTTCTGCAGGAGTATGAGGGGGAAGTTATCGACACAGAAAAACCCGATGTCCTCAAGGGCCCTCAGGAATGTTGTTTTTCCCGAACCGGATATGCCGCTTACAATGACCACCTTCATGATGTGGAGTCACCCTCCATTGTTTGCAAAATCCTCTTTTCAAGCTCTACTGCCGTATTCACGCCATGTGTCTTGAGTATATAGTTCCGGCATGCAAGCTCAATAATAGCAGAAACGTTTTTGCCGGAACTGACGGGGATTCGCACCAGCGGCAGGTCTAAGCCAAGGAGGGTGTATTTTTCTTCCTTGAGCCCGATCCGTTCGCACTCCGCGTTACTATCCCAGTCAAAAAGCTCTATAGCGAGTTCGATCCTTTTTTTATCCCGGACAGCGGAGACGCCGAAAAGCTGCCCGATGTCAACGATACCGATCCCCCGTACCTCTAAGAGACTTTTTATCATTTCTGGCGATTCACCATAGAGGTCTATCGCTCCCATCTTTTTCACACAGACGGCATCATCAACAACAAGCCTGTGTCCCCGCATGATCAATTCGAGGGCGTTTTCGCTCTTCCCTATCCCTGGTCTGCCCATTATCAGCGTCCCGACCCCGAATATATCAAGCAGTACCCCGTGCACTGTTGTCGTGGGCGCAAGTCTTTCCTCGAGAAATTTCGTTATCCTCTCAATAAAGACAGAGGTCACAAGTTTCGTCCTCAAAAGAGGGATGCCTTCCTCCTCTGTTTTGGTGAGAAAATAGTCCGGCACTTTAAGGTTTCTGGTCACAATAAAACAGACAACATCGTTCCTGCAGAGATCCCTGATAATCCTTTTCTTTTCCGCCTCGGCCAGTGACCGCAGATATGAGATCTCGATATTGCCGAGGATCTGAACCCGGTGCGGATGAAGATAGACCATGTTGCCGGTAATAACGAGGCCAAGCTTCTGGATCCTCTGGTTGTAAATGT
>JAQTNJ010000163.1 GCA_028713955.1 Syntrophorhabdaceae bacterium | reverse complement strand
GCTGCATTGACATACTTCAACCGCAGATCATAAAGTATCCCTTCGATGAGCCGATCTTCGTCATCGTCCAGGTTCCCTTTTGTCTTTTCTTTGAGTATCTCAATGATGCTGATGGTCTGTTTCGCGAGGGAGAGATTAACACACTGTTCATTTTTTAACGGATCAGGCAATTCTCCAAGACTCACGATAGCAGAAGTGGAAAGGGAAAGAAGAAAGGTGGCAAATGTCAATTCCGGAAAAAATTCGTCTTCTTTTGCGTTCGTCCGGGATGTCTCTTCTTTTGTTTCAGCGCCTTTATCATCGGCAATATCTTTTTCGTTTTCCATCTTACCCTCCCTCTAAAGAAGTGTATCGAGCTTGACAGGCAGGAAAAACATGCTGTCGTTTCTTTTTACCTGGTACAGGATATAGTTCCGCTGCAACCCTTCGATCATGAAAGTGTTGAAGTCGCTGGTATCGGCAATCTTATTGTTGTTAATTTTAACAATCGCATCACCGATACGCAGACCGGCCTTCTCGCCAAGGCTACCGCTGTATACCTTGGTCACGACAACCCCCTCCCTGTCCTTCAGCTTGTATTTTAGCTTCGGGTATCCCTTGATATCCGAAATTCTAATGCCGCAAAGTCTTTCATCGACGGGAACCGGCGTGTAATTCTGAATATCTTCGAGGTCAACGCTGACGAGATAGGGTTTTGTCCCCCGTACTATCTTAAGCAGAATAGTGTTTTTGCCCTTCACGCTTCGTATGATGCTCTGCAGCTTCATACCTTCCCGTATCTTCTTTTTATTCAGTTCAACGATCCTGTCGCCTGCGCGTATACCGTTTTTCTCTGCGGGGCTTTTCGGAATTATCCTGTTGACATAAAGGAATGTGCTCTTTTCGTCCTTTCTTTTCTCCATGAAGAGTCCCAGGATCGGCCTCCGGGAACCGTTTTGCAGGAACTCAGAGAGCATGTTCATTACATCGTCTATCGGGATAGCGAATCCTATACCTTTGCCCTCGCCGTATATGGCCGTGACGATCCCCAGGGGATTTCCCTCGGCATCTAAGAGAAGTCCCCCGCTGTTACCGGGATTGATGGAGGCATCAGTCTGTATAAGGTTCGCATATACCCTGTTTTCTATCCTCAGGTTTCTGCCCAGGGCGCTCACGACACCAACAGTAACGGAACTCGAAAGACCGTATGGATTGCCTATGACGACTGCCTTTTCGCCGACCTTTATGCCTTTCGTCTTGGTAATCTTTATATACGGGAAGTCATCCTTGTCCGTAATCTTCAGGAGGGCTATGTCGTATTCAGGGTCGCTGCCGAGAACATAGGCATTATATTCCTTGCCGTTAATAAACTTTACCCGTATGTTTATCGCTCTGGAGATAAGATGCTCATTGGTGACAATAATACCTTTCGGATCCAGCACAACCCCTGAACCGATATTCTCAGAGATCTCCTCTCCCTCTTCTTCTCCTGCAAAATATTTTTTGAAAAACGATGGTTTTTTCTCTTCCCCCGTCGTCTTTGTAAGTTCTTCCGTTTTAATGTTCACAATGGACTTACTCGCCGTTTCGACAACTTCAACGACCTTGTCTTCTTTCGACAACGATGGTATTGGAAAAGATAACAGAAATAATGGAATGAACAGAAAGATTATAGATGGTATGAAAGATTTAGAACGGGTCTTTACGCATTGCATGGGATGGTGGGTCAGTACCAATCGTCTTTAGTCCTTTTCTTCTTCAAGATCTTTTTTATTGAGTCGAGGATGATGTTCGATATTTCGTCTTTGCTCAGAAGCGGCACCTGTCTCATCTTGCCTGATTTCTCGATGATCGTTACCTCGTTGCTGTCAGAGCCGAAACCGATCCCTGGTTTTGCTACATCGTTGGCAACGATGAGGTCCAGGTTCTTATTTTTAAGCTTCTCCTTCGCATTGTCGAATAAGTTTTCCGTTTCTGCCGCAAACCCGACGACAATCCTTTCCTCTTTTACTTTTCCCAGTTCACCGATTATATCAGGATTCTTTTCAAGCTCCAGCACCATGTATTTACTGTCGCCTTTCTTCTTTATCTTCTGACAGTTCTCTTCCCTGCACCTGAAGTCGGCAACCGCCGCAGTCATGACAATAACGCCGGCGCTTCTGTAATGTTCCATAACGGCGTCCCGCATCTCCAATGCGGTTGTAATATGGACAATATCGATATCACTTCTCGGAAACTGGATGGAAGTTGGACCGGTGATGAGCACAACATCGGCGCCTCTTCGCTTCGCCATTTTCGCTACGGCATACCCCATCTTTCCCGAGGACCTGTTCGTAATGCAGCGTACGGGATCAATATATTCCATGGTCGGGCCTGCTGTTACGAGTATCCTTTCCCCCGCCAGATCTTTCCCGGTAAAAATATCCTCCATCTTTTCGAGTATCTCTTCTATGGTAGGCAGCCTTCCCTTACCTTCAGTGCCGCAGGCAAGGTCGCCGCTGGCCGGTTCCATAAGTTCATAACCGGCGTCCTTCAGTTTCTGAATATTCTCCTCCACTATCTTGCTGCTCCACATCTTCGTGTTCATCGAAGGGACAAAAAACACAGGGACTGTCGTCGCCATCACCATGGTGGAGAGAAAATCATCGGCGATGCCGTTCGCTACCTTCCCTATCATATTCGCAGTAGCCGGCACTATAACAAGCTGATCCGCTATATCGGAGAGGGCGATATGCCCGATCTTGGAACCGGCAAAAAGTTCAAACATCTCATGGATCACGGGGTTGCCTGATATGGTTTGAAATGTAAGCGGCGTGACAAATTCCATAGCGTTTTTCGTCATCACAACGTGCACATTCGCCCCTTTTTTCGTGAGCTGTCTTACCAGTTCGGCAGTCTTGTAGGCAGCTATACCACCCGTTATGCCTACTATGATCTCTTTGTCCTTCAACATGGAAAATTGTTTTTCTATGCCCTGCATCATCATATATTAAGTCCCAGTACTCTTATGAGCCTCGTAAAGAGGTTTGCCTTTGGTACAAATACCGGTGAGATGATGTCGACCTTTCCGATAGTATCATTATCCAGTTTAATAACCATTTCACCAAGCTTCTGTCCCTCCCTGATCTCACCTTTTACCTTATCGGGGAGAACGATCTCCTTTTTTACGTTGGCCTTCTTGCTAACAGGGATGGGGTAGAAAAAATCCCGGTCCGTTACCCCTTTCATCTTCCGGTACTTACCGTCCGCAAGTATGATATCCTTGTCGACCAGTTCGCCCTTCTTGACAATGTTCAACATTTTATACTGAGCAAATGCCTTTTTCAACTTTTCCGCGGCAATATTGTCCCGTATCTTTCCTGCGGGACTTCCCATGACTACGGCAATAAACCGCAAGTCACCGCGTTTTGCCGTTGCCACGATGCTGAATCCCGCTTCACGGTAATAGCCCGTCTTCAATCCATCGGTACCTGAAAATTTCATAAGGAGCTTGTTCGTATTCGTCAGGGTAAACTTGCCGTCCCTGAAAGGATCTGTTTTGATTGCCGTCCATTCGAGGAGCCTAGGGTATTTCAGGAGTTCCCGGGCGAGGATTGCAAGGTCGCTGCAGGAGGTGATATCCTCTTTCCCATCTTTTGACGGTGGCAATCCATGTACAGAATGGAATTCCGTGTCGACAAGGTTAAGTGCCTTTGCCTTTTCATTCATCATGGCAACGAACTCTTCCTTGCTGCCCGCGATAAATTCAGCGATGGCATAGGCAGCATCATTTGCCGAGGCAACCATCATGGCCTTCATCATATCCTCTAAAGAAAAGGTCTCGCCCTCCTTAAGATAGACCTGACTCCCGCCTATCTTCGCGGCCTCCTTCGATGTGGTGACCATATCTGTTAATTTGACATTCCCCTTTGCGAGTTTCTCCATGACAATGTAAGCGACCATCAGCTTCGTGATACTCGCGGGGGGACGTTTCTGGTGGACGTTTTCCCCTTCCAGGATCTTCCCGGTACTGGTCTCCATGACGATGTATGCCTTGTATGGTTCCCGGTCAGATTTTAATCCTGCCGCCTGGGGTTTTTTTGCGACCTTTGCCTTCCTGGAGGCAGCAGGCCTTGCATCGGCAAGGCTCGTCCAGAAAAAAAGCAGCAGCCCAATGATGATCCACTTTTTCACAGCCATTATTCGGAGCCTTTAGCTTTTTCCATAAAGACCTTCAGGATGTCAATAGGCAGAGGAAAGATGATCGTTGAATTCTTCTCCGTTGAGATCTCGATGAGTGTCTGGAGATAACGCAACTGGAGCGCCATGGGGTTCTGGGAGAGGATGGTGGCAGCCTCTGAAAGTTTTGTTGAGGCCTGAAATTCACCTTCCGCACTGATAATCTTCGCCCTTCTTTCGCGTTCTGCTTCGGCCTGCCGTGCGATTGCCCTCTGCATCTCCTGCGGGAGGTCAACGTTCTTTACCTCTACATTCGATACCTTGATACCCCAGGACTCTGTATGCGTATCAAGGATCTCCTGCAATCTCTCATTTATTTGTTCCCTGTGTGACAGCAGGTCATCAAGTTCCGCCTGGCCCAGGACGCTCCGGAGGGTCGTCTGTGAAAGCTGGCTCGTTGCATAGAGGTAGTTCTCTACATCAATGATCGCCTTAAGTGCATCGACGACCCTGAAATAGACCACGGCATTGACCTTGATGGAGACGTTGTCCCGCGTGATCACGTCCTGCGGCGGGACATCGAGGACAACGGTCCTGAGGCTCACCTTGACCATCCTGTCCACGATAGGGATCAGGATGATGAGACCTGGCCCTTTCGGACTGCCAAGCACCCTCCCGAGTCTGAAGATTACACCGCGCTCATACTCATTGAGTATCTTTATGGCGCTTGCAAGAAAAAAGATTATGATTACTATTACAAATAAATAGGCCGGCAGCATATTACCCTCCTTTTTTTTGAACCTTTACTACAAGCTTCTCTACACCGGTCACAATGACCTCTTCGCCCTTTTCGATACGTTCATCGCTTCTGGCCTGCCAGATCTCGCCGTGAAGTGACACCTTGCCCTTGTTGGCGATATCGGTTCTTGCAACCCCTGTCTCTCCGACAAGACCTTCCATGCCGGTTTTTACCTTTGACAATTGGGCCTTCACGGCATACGAAAGGACACCGAAGATGAAGGCCGCTGACACTATTGCTACAACAAGTATCGTCTTCCATGATATGGACAACACACTGTAAGGCAGGTCTATGAGCATAATAGAGCCTATCACAATCGATATGACACCTGCAATGCCCAGTAACCCGTGGCTTATGATCTTCAGTTCAAGAACGAAGAATATAACGCCGAGGAAGATCAGCGCAAGCCCTGCGAAACTGATCGGTATTGTCTGGAACGCATAGAGCGCCAGGATAATGGATATGCCGCCTATAACACCCGGGAATATGGTGCCGGGGCTGTATATCTCGAAGAGGATGCCATATATACCCATCATCATAAGGATATAGGCCACATTCGGATCGCTGAGGTAGGAAAGCAATCTGTACTTTAAGGGCATCTCGATATCAACCCTGACGGCGCCCTTTGTCCTCAATGCCACCTGTTTGCCTCTCACATCCACCGTTTTCCCGTCTATCTTCGCAAGCAGCTCATCAATGTTGTCGGCCATAACGTCTATAACATGTTTTTCAAGGGCATCTTTGGCGGTTATTGATGAGCTTTCCTTTACGGCCTTTGCCGCCCATTCCACGTTCCTGCCTCTTTTCATCGCGATACTGCGGGCGTATGCCTCCGCGTCATTCACTGCCTTTTTGGCAACCTCTTCCTCTACCTTCTCTTTGCCGATGGTCACAGGATGCGCCGCTCCCACGTTGGTACCCGGCGCCATGGCTGCTATGTGTGAAGAAAGGAGTATGATCGCCCCCGCGGACGCTGCCCGCGCGCCCGAAGGGTACACATAGACGATGACGGGCACGCTGGAATCCATGATGTTTTTGATAATGTCCCTCATGGAGGTATCAAGACCTCCCGGCGTATCAAGGAGAATCAGGAGCGCTTCACTGCCTTTTCCGCTGCATTTTTCGATAGACTCCTTGATAAATCCTGCAACAGGAGGACCGATAATGCCGTTGATCCTGATAGTGCAAAGGTCTTTTGCAAAGAGATTGGAGACAAAAACAGATAGAATAAAGAGAAACCCTATCAGTATCAGGGGGCAAAGTTTTTTCATTTCTGTGAGAACTTCTCCTTGAGCCTTTTTTCTACCGCCGGGGGAACGAGATCCCGGACACATCCGCCAAAGCCTGCTACTTCCTTGATCGTTCTCGAACTCAGGAAAAAATAATCCTTGCTCGTCATCATAAAGATCGTGTCCATGTCTTTATTGAGATTCCTGTTCATGGACGCCATCTGAAACTCGTATTCAAAATCACTCATGGCCCGCAATCCCCTTAACACAAATCGCGCGTTGACCTTCTTCACGTAGTCAACGAGCAATCCTTCAAAGGTGTCTACGATAACATGTTCGTCGTTATTGATCGCAAGCTCTATAAGCTCCATCCTCTCATTGACGCTGAAAAGGGCATTTTTCTCAACGTTGCTGGCGACGGCGATAATGATCCTGTCAAAGAGTTCCAGCCCGCGCATGAGGATATCCAGATGCCCAAAGGTAATGGGGTCGAAAGAACCCGGATACACTGCTATCTTTTGTTTCATGAAAAACTCCTCTGTTCAGAATATTAAGCGGCTTCAAGTATCGTAATAACCGTATCACCATATCTCCTGGTCGTAACCTCGGTCCACCCTTCCCTGCATGAAGGGTCCGGATGTTCTCTTTTCGAATACTCCAGAAGAATTATAGCGTTCCGGTTATACACCACATGAGTTCTCAATAAGTTCATCGTTTCCTCGATGTGCCCTTTCTCATAGGGGGGATCCATAAAGATTATATCATAACAGGACTTTCTCCTGTGCAGGAAAGGGATTGCATATCTTACATCCATACAGAGTGCTTGGCAATATTTATTTATTGACAGCAGGGCCGCGTTATCCTTCAAC